>CALMIT010000452.1 GCA_937864255.1 uncultured Saprospiraceae bacterium | reverse complement strand
GGGCAGTTTTTCCCAGTCAGGTTCGGGCAGATCCATGATCGTTCGCAGCCTTTCCATCTGCCCTTTCGGATCAGCGATAAGGTCTTCGTAAAGAATCACCACGTCAGCGCGCTTAATCCATTGCAGCACATTCACCGACCAGCCGCCAAAATGCGAGCCTTCCGCCGCGATGATAGCCTCCGACATATTTTGCAAAAAATCAGTCCCCGGCAAAACCATATCCTGCGTGTGGTGCGCCACCGAAGTGATAGCGTCTCTGCCATCGCGCAACAGATAAACCACCGGAATTTTCGGCTCGGCGGGGCGCACCTGTCCGGGCAGCAAATGCGTTTTTACTATCGGAAAACGCTCGTAGCCTTCATCTACTTCAAACTCCGTTTGCCTGTGAAATTCCGAGGAAGGCAGTCCGTACACGTGGTAAAGAATGTTCCTGGCGAAAGTGTTGCCCGACCTTGGAAAAGAAGCCAACCAAATCATGGAAAGAAAATCTGAAAACCGGTTTTGCAAAAACTTTTATTCCTACGACTTTTGTTTTTAAAAGTTTTGGAAACCGGCAGATTGGAACATCTTAAAATCCTTCCCATTCACTGGATATGCAAAATTCAACAGTAGAATATTTCAGAAAAATTATTTTTCAATATTTTCAAATCAGGAATAAAAGTCTAAATTTGCGCTCCGTTTGAAAAAACGGCTTTTATTGTAATTGAAAAAGTTTTAAAAAAGCTATTCATGGCACATCATAAGTCAGCTCAGAAAAGAATCCGTCAAAACGCAAGAGTTCGCTTGCGCAACCGCTACTACAAAAAATCCACGCGTACTTCCATTATGAAATTGCGCGCTATGACTGATGGTTCGGAGGCTTCAAAATTTCTCTCGAAAGTAATCAGCATGATTGACCGCCTTGCCAAACGCAATATCTGGCACGAAAACAAAGCGGGCAACCTGAAAAGCAGCCTCACAAAATTTGTAAGTCACCTCGGATAATTTCTCCGGTTTATCATAACCAAAAAGTGTATTCTGACTCGATCGGGATACACTTTTTGTATTTATGAAGTTTTTTAAACCTGCGTTTGCTTTTCACTTTAGCACTTTTCAAAACGAAGCGTACCTTTGCGGCATGGCTACACCAAAATCAGTTGCATTTTACACCCTGGGCTGTAAGTTGAATTATTCGGAGACGTCCGCTATCGGGCGTTTGTTCGAAGATGCCGGCTACCAGGAGGTGAAATTTGAAGCAAGCGCCAACATTTATGTCATTAACACCTGCTCGGTGACTGATTTTGCCGACCGCAAATGCCGCCAAATTGTGCGGCGGGAGGTGCGCTACTCACCAAGCGCCTTCGTGGACGTGGTTGGCTGCGACTC
>CALMIT010000451.1 GCA_937864255.1 uncultured Saprospiraceae bacterium | reverse complement strand
AATGGCAACATTTTTACGATTTTATGAAAAACCAGTTTTTTACTACACTGCTACTATTTTTTATTTTTTTGTTGCCAAAATCGAGCGTGGCCTATCACTTGATTGGAGGAGACATTTCGTATGAATGCCTGGGAAATGACCGCTACCGTTTTACCATAAAAATTTACCGGGACTGTAGCAATCCGCAAGGCGCTGATTTTGATTCGCAGGCGGCTGTCGCCATTTATATCGGTAATTCAGCGCCCTACCAATTGTTTTCCAACCGGATGATCAGTCTTCGTCAACCCATCAGAGAATTGGAGCCTCCTTATAATCCTTGCCTCATTTTGCCGCCCTACGTTTGCGTGGAGCAAGGTGAATATATTTTCGAAACGACCCTGCCCGATACTTCGCTTTCATATCATATTGTTTATCAGCGCTGCTGCCGCAATTCTACCATCAACAACATCATCAGGCCTGACCAGACCGGTTCGACTTATACGATAGAATTGACCGCAGCCGCCCAGCGGCATTGTAACAACAGCCCTGTTTTTAAAAATTTTCCACCCATTGTAATCTGTGCCGGCGAACCGCTTGACTTTGACCACAGCGCTACCGATGCCGAAAATGATCAGATCGTGTATGAGTTTTGCAGCCCTCTGAAAGGCGGCGGTTTTAACGGACAGGGACGAGGTTGTAATTCAAAAAATCCAAACCCGGCTTGCCCGCCCCCGTTTCAGGCGGTTGATTGGGTGATACCGAATTTTCACTGGACGCGCCCGCTTGCCGGCGATCCGGTCGTAAAAATTGACCCGAATACCGGCCGGATTACCGGCCCGCCGGAGATTTTGGGGCAGTATGTAGTCGGTATATGCGCCTCCGAGTATCGAAACGGTGAATTATTGAGCGTGACCCGACGCGATTTTCAGTTCAATGTAGCCAATTGTGAGCCGACCATAGAAGCGCGCATGGATGCCGATGTGATTGAAAACAACGACAATTTTATTTTCAACTCCTGCGGTGAAAACAAAATCCAATTCAAAAACACCAGTTTTCAGCAATCTTTTATAAATCAATTCAGGTGGGAATTTTTGATAAACGGACAAAAAGAAACTTTCTCAAACTGGAGTCCTGAAATTACTTTTCCCGGCGTGGGCGCTTACCCGGGATTTTTGATGCTGAACCCCGGCCAGCCCTGCGGGGATTCTGCGCAGATTTTGGTCAATATTTTCCCCGAAGTAAATGCCGATTTTAGTTTTGACTACGATACCTGCAAAGCCGAGCCGGTGATTTTCAATGACTTATCCAACGTACAAGGCAGTCAAATCAATAAATGGCAGTGGCTTTTTGGTGATGGCGATACCTCTGTGGTGTCGTCGCCGGAGCATCGCTACCGGCTACCGGGTACTTATGTTACTTCGTTGAAAGTCATTGATGTAAATAATTGCTCGGATGAGCGATTTCAGACGGTAAGTTATTTTCCGGTACCCGCCCTGATAATTATTTCACCGAGTGATTTTGTGGGCTGTCCGCCGGCGAAGATTTTTTTCAATAACCTGTCCCGCCCCATTGACGAAAGTTATAAAATAGACTGGGATTTTGGAGATTCAAAAACCAGCAAAGATATCAGCCCCACACACGTTTATGAGCAGCCGGGTATTTTTGATGTACACCTTAATATTGTTTCGCCGGTTGGCTGCCAGACGGACACAACTTTTAAAAGCCTCATAGAAATACAACCTGAACCGGTTGCCGGCTTTACGTTTTCGCCTGAAAAACTGAGCCGTTTTCAAAGTGAAGTTCAGTTTTATGACGCGTCATACGACGTAGAAAAATGGGAGTGGCTGTTTCCGGGCAATGTTTATACGCAGGTAAAAAATCCGGTTTTCATCTTTCCCGATACCGGCATACAGGAAGTAAAATTGATCGTCACTCACCCGGAAGGCTGCAAAGACACGCTGGTGAAATACCTCGATCTCGTGCCCGAAATCACCTTTTTCCTGCCCAATGCCTTTACGCCAAATAATGATTCAAAAAATGAATTTTACAAACCCGTGGGCATTTTGGACGGTATCCGCGATTATAAAATGAGTGTTTGGAATCGCTGGGGCGGTCTGGTATTCGAATCTTTCGAGCCGGAAAACGGCTGGAACGGACGTCACAATAACGAGGGCGAACCCGCTCCTTCCGGCACATACAGGATACTCGTGTCTTTTAAAGATCCGCGCGGACAGGCGCGCCAGTATCTGGGCACTGCAACCCTGATAAGATGAGTTTCACACATGTTTAAAATTTTATGTATTGAAAAGAAAAGTCGATGGTATTTCTAAAAAGATTTATTTACCTTTGCCGCCACTTTTAAAAAAGGATAAAAATTAAAAGAAATGAACGGTCAAGAAGCTATTCAATACGTGCACGAGCAAGTAGGCACCAACACAAAAAGATTCCCGAGTTTTAGACCGGGCGACAACATTGCCGTGAGCTATAAAATCATCGAGGGAGACAAAGTGCGGATTCAGATTTTTAAAGGCGATGTCATCCAAATCAACGGCGAAGGCCCGACAAAAACTTTCACTGTAAGAAAAATATCCAATGGCGTGGGCGTAGAGCGTATCTTTCCTTATGCTTCACCCAGTATCGAACTGGTAGAAGTGATCAAAAGAGGTAAAGTGCGTCGCGCGAAATTGTTTTACCTGCGCAATGCAATCGGTAAAAAAGCGCGCATCCGCGAGAAAAAATTCGTGGCGCCACCGGCTAATTAAGAATTATTTATTTCATTTTGCTGCAAAAGGGCGTGACCTACCGGTTATGCCCTTTTTGTTTTTAAAAAAATATTTGTTTTGGTAAAACCATTAACTACTTGCAAACTTTCTATTCTCGTAGAGAAGTATAGGATTTCATCAAATAACTATAAACTGCATTTTGACTTGTTCTATGTTAGATTTTTTGCTGAATCGCTCGGATTCAGGTGTAAAATTTGCCTAGCGAAATCAAATTTCTCTCGCTTTAGCCTAATTATGAAATTCTACGCACACTTTATCACACCACACAAACTTGTTTATGTTATCAAAAATAAAGAAAAAAGTTTTCAATGAAAAAAACTATTGTTATTGTCCTTGGAGCAACGCTAGTTGTTTTCTTTTTCTTCAAAGAATTTTTCTCCGATACAATCAGTATTAGCCGAAAATTAACCAATTCATCTGATTCTACAATATGGATAGATCTCTTTCCTGAATCAGGAAAGAGATCTGTTTTAGTAAATCCAGGAGAAACAAAGTCTTTTGGTTATAGTGCACAAAATTATTCAGATGGCTGCTGCTTCTGCGGAGATACGAAAGTAATTGCAAAGATTTATTCAAACGATAGTAAGAAGTTCAAACTTGATTACACAAATGACGATGGCTGGGATATTGAATTGGAAGAAAAATCAAGAGAACCGATACAATTGAAACTCTTTGGAAAAATTTTTAAAATAGAAACCGGCGCTAAGTTTTATGAGAAAACTTGCCGGCTAACTATCAAAAACGAAGACTTATAATAGCAAAGCTGCCAGCAGAAAAATCTGCCGCCGGCTTTGCTATAAAAAAATATCAATCTTACCGCGCGAAGGCGATAGCTCTTTTTTCACGAATCACAGTCACTTTTATCTGACCGGGGTACTGCATTTCATCCTGTATTTTCTGAGAAATCATGAATGAAAGATCGTCGGCGTACTGGTCGGTCACTTTTTCGGACTCTACAATGACACGTAACTCACGGCCCGCCTGCATAGCGTAAGCTTTTGAAACGCCTTCATAAGCCATCGCCAGTTCTTCCAATTCGCCGATGCGTTTCAGGTAGCTTTCCAATATCTCGCGCCGTGCGCCGGGGCGTGCGCCCGATATGGCGTCGCAAGCCTGCACAATGGGCGAAATGATATTATTCATTTCAATCTCATCGTGGTGAGCGCCTACGGCGTTAACCACATAGGCGTGTTCTTTGTATTTTTCACAAAGCTGCATACCCAAAATTGCGTGTGACAACTCTGACTCTTCCTCCGCCACTTTGCCAATATCGTGCAACAAACCGGCACGTTTTGCCTGTTTTATCTGCTTCGGACTTAGTCCCAATTCGGCAGCCATCGTGGCACACAAATTTGCCGTTTCGATGGAGTGCTTCAAAAGATTTTGACCGTATGAAGAGCGGAAGCGCATCCGTCCGATCATTTTTACGAGGTACGGATCCAGGCCGTGAATGTCCAAATCAATTACCGTACGTTCACCGATTTCCACGATTTGCTCGTCCAGTTGTTTTTTGGTTTTAGCAACCACTTCTTCGATACGTGCGGGGTGAATCCTGCCGTCGGCTACAAGGCGCTTGAGCGAGAGGCGGGCTACTTCGCGGCGTATCGGGTCAAAGCTCGAAATAACGATGGCTTCCGGTGTGTCGTCCACCACAATCTCGGCGCCGGTAGCGGCTTCGAGGGCGCGGATATTCCGACCTTCGCGACCAATAATCTGACCTTTCAAATCGTCGGAATCCAGATTGAAAACCGAGACGGTATTTTCAATCGTGTACTCGGCGCACATCCGCTGAATGGTCTGGATGACGATTTTTTTGGCTTCCTTGTTGGCGTTTGTTTTCGCCTGTTCGATGGATTCTTTGACGATGGCCATCGCGTCGTTTTCGGCTTTGGCTTTTACGGCTTCGAGGAGTTGTTCTTTGGCTTCTGCCTCCGAAAGTTTGGCTACGTTTTCGAGTTCCTTGATGCGCAATTCGTTGGCGGCATCGAGTTCTTCTTTTTTCTTGGCAACAATTTTTAATTGCTTGTCAAGATTTTCGCGCACGGCCAAGACTTCCTTTTCGCGATTTTCCAAATCCTGTTTTTGCTGATCCAGTTTGTCAATTTGTTCCTGAAATTTTCCCTGTTTTTGGGAAAGTTCATTTTCCAACTTAACCACTTCCATCTCGCGCTCTTTCATTTTTACCACGTGGTTGGCTTTTTCAGATTCAAACTCCGAGCGGAATTTTTGAAATCTGTCTTTCGCCTCCTGAATTTTTCTTTGCTTGATGGATTCATTTTCGTGCTCCGCTTTTGAAAGCAGTTTATCCGCTTTGGTTTCAGCTTCGTCCACGATTCTTTTGGCAGAGAGCCGCGCTTCTTGCACGACCAAATCTGCTTTGCGGTTCATTTCTTCGGTTTTTGACGCGCCTGATTTTTTAAGTATTGCTTGTACAATAAAAAAACCGACGCCAGCGCCGATGATCAAACCAATAATCAACCCGATTCCTATTTCCATAATATTACCGGTTTTCAGTTTTAAAAATTAATAAATAAAACGGCGTAAAATACAGACGCCTTAAAGGAAAAACCGGAAAAAACGGCAGGTAAAATTTCAGGCAAGTGCCTGATCCAGAAGGTGTTCGATATGAGAAAGCGTATCAAAATCTACTTGCGACAGCTCGTTGGCTGAACCTGATACTGAGGAGGAAGAAGACGATTGCTCCGTTTTATGTAAATCAACTGCGTAAGTAAGAACGGTCATGGCCAGGCAATCTTGTTTATCTTTCGCCGTGTACGCCAGTTGAAAACGGTTGATTTTATCGTTGATTTCCTTCACCATTTTGCGGATGGACGATTCATCGCTCGCCTTTATTTTCAAAGGATAGGGTCTTCCGGCGATTAACACCGTTATGCTTACCATTTCCTGTTTTTCATCGTCCATACCTCATCAAGTGTTTTCCAACCACTCAATACATTTATCTATTTCCTCAATATATTTATCCAACTGCTTTCTCAACTTTACATTCAGCTCCGGATCGTGCTCGCGCTTTGTATCCAAAGCCTGCTGAGTTTTTTCCAATTGATGCTTCAAATCTACCACCATTTCTTCGTTTTTCGAAAGAGTGGCTTTTAATTTTTCATTTTCTAGTTTTAAAACAGCGTTTTCCGTACGCAAACGGCCGGCTTCCGCAGCCAGTTTTTGTACTTTTTCTTCGATTTGAAAAATTTTCTCCGAAACCGACATAAGCTGTTTTTATAAAAAAGAATACGGTTTTAGCCGCGAAAAACTTTAAGCGGGTAAAAATACACTTTTTTAAAAAACATAAAATTTCTAATACTACAAATCGGCAGAACAGACGCCCGCACGGCTACGGATTAAATCTGGCAAAAAGAATGCCTGCAACCATCGCCTGGCTAAGTCCGTAAAAGAGCCAGCTTGCGATCATCGTGAGGGAGATGTCAATGGCACTAAAAGTGATCCACATGGAAGGAATCGTGGCGACCAATCCGTACACCAGACCCATTTCCAAACCTCTGAGCCAAAACGGACCGCTGAAAAGCCCTTTGAATCTTTCCCAAAACCAGGCCAGGGCGAAGCTGAGAATGAAGGGGTGAATAAAAAACAGGGATGATCGCCCACCGCTGCGCCTAAACATCGGGTTGTAATATTCTTCGGCGATACCGGGAAAGATAAGTACAGTGACGTAAAGCATCAGCAGGCTCAAAAGCAATAATACCAGTCCTACTGGCAAACCGAGGGTAAGTATTTTTTTCATAAAACTAAATAATGTGGCTGTGTGGAAATGATTAGCAAATATTTGAAGTACACAGCAAAAATAAATAATTGAAAATCAGATTTTTAGGTGAGATTCATCATTCGTTTTTGTAAAAAAAGCATTTCTTAATGTGTAAAAAACACAGATTTTTTTGCCACAAAAATTATTTTCACCATATTAGCCACGAATATTTGATAGCGGAAATCTTTTAGAGAACACAAAACTTTTTAAAAAATGCTGATTTTGTACATTGCTACGGCAGCCTTCGTATTTGGGGGAGCATTCATTATTGTTACAAACCTGGCGTCTCAAAAAAGCAAGCGTTTTTAGTTTTTTTGAAGAATGAATTAAAAGTATAATTCCCGAAAGGGGAGAAATTTTAGGAACAGCAGCATCAAAACGAATCGAAAAACCAACAGCGACAGTTCCTACCTAAGAGAGAAATATCCAGGTTTAGTCTGCACTTCCGCAAAGAATAATGGCTAATTGATTGACTTCGGCAATGTTGAGCACTTGCCTCACATAGCTGTAATCTTCACATGCCTCTTTCAGGCGTTGCATTTGCACCAATGCCTGTCCGCGCATATATCTAAATTGTGCATTTTCCGGAAATTGGTTGACAGCGTCATGCAGCTTTTTCAGCCCTTCTTCCTGTTTTCCTTCGTTAAAAAGTGCAATGCCGTCATTAGCCAGAATTTCGGCGGCCTCAAATTTTTGCCAGCGCGACTGGCATGAGGCGCCCTGAGGTTTGAATGTAATCCTGAAATCTGCAGTCGCGCCTACCGGGCGGCCTTTATATTGCGCAGGCTCCCAAAGTTTCCACATTTTATGCGATTCGTAAATCGCCTCCCACACAAAATCAAAACCGAGATTATTGTAGTTTGCAATATCCAGCACGTAGGTTTCCCCATTCGGGCGAATCAGCAAGGTCAGGTCTATGTGTCCGAAAGCACAACTATCTTTCCATGCATCCGGGTAAGTAATATTGGTTTTCAAATACGATTGCAAAGCTTCTTCGCCGCCTTTAAATACAGGCACAGTATCCAAAACCGTATAAACCGAGTCGCGACCTATCATCACGTAATCTTTTGGATCTTCAAGTCTGAATTTTACCGGCAGATTCATCTGAACCCGCACCGGAACGCCGTCTTTATTTCCGGGAATCCACCTGACACCGGCATCATTCATCGCGTTAATAAGCCGCAATGCTTCCGCACCGCATCCGCCGCCAATGTCTTTCACTGCGAGAGCGTTGCTCACCGTACCGTCCGGTTCGACAATAAAACTGACCACCACCGTACCCTGAATATTCTGAAGCCGCGCTTCTTCGGGATACCTGATATTCCGGTAAATAAACTCTACCATTTTTTGCGAGGCACAATCATTCCGGGCTTTCAGGTCATCCGACAAGTATTCGCAGCCGGGAAAGCGCGGCATGTTTTCTACTATTTTATAAACAGTCGTATCATTAATTTGCGCTTTCGCAAACATTGACAAGAGACAAAAAATTGCCAGTGTAAAATTTCTGCTCATCCTTTGAAAAATTTATATGCGGTCGCAAAAATCAACATTTCAAACGATAATACTTTTAAAAAAAGCGCGGAACATGAAATGTCCGAAGATTTATACAAAAAGCCCCGCGTACAATTCTTCTATTTTCCCGATGGTGACCAATTCAATGCGGTTCGATTTTTTTTCAAGCCCTTTATTATATTTTGAAAAGAAGATTTTTTTGAAACCAAGCCGCTCCGCTTCCTGTATTCTTTGTTCGATACGATTCACCGCCCGTATTTCGCCGGAAAGCCCCACCTCGCCGGCAAAGCAGACCGATGCCGGCACGGCGACGTCCTCAAGTGAAGAAATCAGCGCCGCAACGATAGCCAAATCAATAGCCGGATCATCCACCCGTATGCCGCCGGCGATATTGAGAAAAACGTCATTCATGCCAAATGCAAAACCGCATCTTTTTTCCAAAACTGCCAGAAGCATACTCAGTCGCCTGAGATCAAATCCCGTAGCTGATCTTTGCGGCGTGCCGTACACAGCTTTACTCACTAATGCCTGCGTTTCAATCAACATGGGGCGCATACCTTCCATCGTTGCGCAGACCGCGCTTCCACTGAGTTCTTCGTCTTTTTGCGAAAGTAAAAGTTCGGAAGGATTGGAAACTTCGCGCAGACCATTGCCCAACATTTCATAAATACCCATTTCGTCCGTGCTGCCAAACCTGTTTTTTAAAGTGCGCAAAATGCGGTACGTATAATGCTGATCGCCCTCAAATTGAAGTACGGCGTCCACTATGTGTTCCAAAAGTTTTGGTCCCGCTATGGTTCCATCTTTGGTAATATGCCCGATAAGAAAAACCGGAATATTGGTTTCTTTTGCAAACCGCTGTAGTTCGGCGGCGCTCTCGCGCACCTGCGTGATGCTGCCGGGAGCCGACTCTACATAGGGCGACGAAAGCGTCTGAATGGAATCAATAATCAGCAAGCTGGGCTGAAGCGTCTGCGTATGTTGCAGTATTTTTTCTGTATTTGTCTCGGTCAGAATATAGCACTGCCCGGAGCGGTTGCCTATTCGGTCGGCACGCAATTTTATCTGCTCCTCACTTTCCTCGCCGGAAACATAAAGCACTTTTTCCCGCAAATTCAAAACTACCTGGAGTAGCAGGGTTGACTTGCCGATACCGGGCTGTCCACCAATGAGTACGAGCGATCCCGGCACAATACCGCCGCCCAGCACCCGGTTCAGTTCATTGTCGGGCGTTACCAACCGCTCAGTTTTGCCTGCCTGTATGTTTTGAATAGCAACTGGCGCCGGCTCGCCGGCGGTTGGCGCTTTCCACACTTGCTGCCTTTGCTCGCGCGGACTTTCCTTTATCTCAACTTCCTCCTGGGAAGAATTCCACGCACCGCAATTGAAACATTTGCCGTTCCATTTCGGCGAGGTATTGCCGCATTCGCGGCAGACAAAAAATTTTTTAGTTTTTGCCAAAGCGCTTGAATTTTGAAGGGAAACAATTAACTTAGCATAAGCTAAAACCAGACTATACACGCAAAAGTAATTTTATCGTTAGTTGTACACAAAGTAAATTTTTTTATTTTTGCGCTCGTTTTTCAAAAGTTTGATTTTTTGCCTTAGAGGCATTTATGTTTTTTAGGTTTTTTGCAAAATTTCCTTTCGCGTTTCAAGCTAAAATCAGGCGTTCGTGTACATTTTTTTTGAAATTGAGCCTATTTTGATTCAAACGAACTTTAAATTTTGAAAAATGTTTATAATTTGCGCTGCCTATCCGTTACAACATGACAATTCTAATTAAAGATTTATAAAGTAGATTGTTTTCATTTGGTTTTTTGGGGTTATACAGGGTGCTACGATTATTCGCTAGTGCCCTGTTTTTTTGTTAAAACCCCGCCTTCCGCTTTTCTTCTCCATATTTGAATAGTATTTTTTGGAAAAATTTCGGACGTGAGCCAATTAACCTGGACTATCGTAAGCCAAAGCGGCAAATTATTTAAAGTGGGTATGTACCACGGCGAAAAGTCCGGCCATCTGCTCGTTCATTGCAACCTTAAAGTGATGCTGGTGGATTTTAATGTGCTCGAAACACGTTCTTATTCCTTTTTCATTGAAGACGAATTTTGTGAGTTGACGGTGGAAAAGGCTGAAGGACAATTCAGATACAGCCTCGAACTAAACACCAAAATAGACACTCCGCTCAATCGTGCGCGCAATTCGAAAAACAAAAGACACCTTTGGCAAAGCGTGTTTTTTTTTCTCGTTTTGTTTGGTATCGCCGCCGTCGTAGCCCTGTTTGTGCCTGATTTTCAAAAAAACAGGATGGCAAAAAGTCAGGAAAAATGGCTCGCCGAATCGCGCAAAACTACTTTTGGAAAAATCACGGACATAGATTCCGTTGGCAAAAGAGTCAGCTACACTTTTATCGCGGACAACAAACCGGGTAATTTCACCATTTCATTCGACGAGTTGGCAAAAGATTCAAAACTCTACCTGCCGCTTTCGTCCGGCGACGACGTCGGCATCGTGTATGCGATTCACAATATTTCCCTGCACCATTTTGACCAAAATCAAATTCCTGAAAAGCAAAAAGCAGCTTACATCGCGCAAACGGCCGAACG
>CALMIT010000450.1 GCA_937864255.1 uncultured Saprospiraceae bacterium | reverse complement strand
ACACTTTTATACTCAGCATGCGGGGTACGCCTTACTGTTACTACGGCGACGAACTCGGCATGACCAATATCTATTTCGACAGCATCGGGCAATACCGCGACATCGCCGCCATCAACGGTTATAAAAAGGCAAAGGCAGCGGGAGAGGACATAGACTTGTTTATGAAAAGGCTGAAACTCCGCTCCCGTGACAACGGCAGGACGCCGATGCAATGGGACGACTCCGCAAATGCCGGCTTCACGACGGGCGTGCCCTGGCTACCGGTCAATAAAAATCACGACGAAATCAACGCAGCCGCTCAAAACGACGACCCGAGCAGTTGTCTGAATTACTTCCGGAAAATGGTGCGGCTGAGGAAAGAAAATCCCGCGCTGATCTATGGCGATTATCAATTGTTGTTTCCCGAACATGAGCAGGTGTACGCTTACACCCGCACGCTGGAAGGCAAACAAATGCTGATACTCCTGAATTTTTCAGCCGACCAGGTGAGCCTGCAACTGGATAAACCGCTGACGCCCCAGCAAGTACTGATCAACAATTACGACACGGTGGAGCTGAACAATAAAGACGTATCGCTGCAAGCCTACCAGGCGGTGGTTTTTTCGCTGGAGTGAAAGTGGGTTTTAGTTTTTATATTTGGTTTGCGCGGCGTTCCTGACGGAGACGCCGCGCGGACGGGAAAGCTTCCAAACTACAACTTCGTTTATTCAGCAGTTAGATAACGAAATCAAGAAAAATGAAATCCTTGGTCATAATTATTCCAATTCCTCCGGGAAAGGGGTACGTTTTCAGCAACGGTAAGGAAAGAATCATCTATCCTAAAGATTATTTTTTAAGGTTATTAGAGTTGACTAAAGATACTGTCTTGGAGTATCAAAATGATGTGGAGATTTCAATTGTTACCTCGAATTATAATGGAATAACGATTGAGTCAATAAATCAAATAACTACTTGTGAATTAGCGATTGCATTTGCAACTGCAAGAATTTCAAATACCTTTTGGCAAATTGGCTTGAGGCACGGAACAAAGAAGCCTACTATAATATTTCAAGATGAGAAAGATGATTCCAAGCTGGGAATAATTGGCGGATTAATGTCCTATTCATACAGTATTGAGAGCAAAAAAGATGAGAATAAATTTAAAGAAAGATTGATTGATAAGCTAAATATTTATGAGCTAAGCAGACCTGATTTGATGGACAAAAATGGTTTTGAAAATTTAAATTTAGGATTAACTCCTATTTATTTAAATTTGCTTGATTTAATTAGAGTGTGTCTGAAAAATCGGAGTAAAGAAAAGGAGTTTGTATTTTTCGGC
>CALMIT010000449.1 GCA_937864255.1 uncultured Saprospiraceae bacterium | reverse complement strand
AAATACCTCGCTACCGGACACTGGCACGATGGCAGCATTGCTATTCGTATTTTTTCTTTTGAGCCTACCGACGCGGGTCAGCAGTTTTGGAATGAAAAAGTGGCAAATGCTTTTAATTTCCGGCAAAAAACAGGTTTGACGGATTCGAAAAGCACTAACTGCTATCGTCTTATAAATGCGGAAGGCGACGGTTTGCCGGGTTTGATTATTGATGTATATGACAAGACCGCCGTCGTGCAGTGCCACACAGTTGGTATGCACCGTTCGAGGCACGAAATTGCAAAAGCAGTCATGGAGCAATACGACGGCGAACTGCGCGGCGTATTTGACAAAAGTGCGGAAACGCTGCCGGAGCGCTACGCTGCTACTGTGAAAAATGGTTATTTGTCCGGTCAATCAGGTCCGTCAAAAGTTCTCGAAAACGACCATTTATTTCAGGTAGATTGGGAGGGCGGGCAGAAAACCGGCTTCTTTCTCGATCAGCGCGACAACCGGGCTTTACTGGCGAATTACGCCGCCGGCAAAAAAATATTGAACGCTTTTTGTTACTCCGGCGGATTTTCTGTCTATGCGCTCCACGCCGGCGCAACGGAGGTGCATTCTGTTGATGTATCGGCAAAAGCCATCGAACTTACCGAAAAAAATATACAACTCGCCCGGCCTTTTGCGGGTGCGCACCAATCGTTCACAGCAGATGTGATGCAATTTTTAAAAAATTCGACTGAGGAGTATGATGTAATGATCGTTGACCCGCCGGCATTTGCGAAAAATATTTCCAAACGCCACAACGCCGTACAGGGCTATAAAAGACTGAATGCGCTGGCGATGGAAAAAGTGAGCAAAGGCGGTTTTTTATTTACGTTTTCCTGCTCGCAGGTGGTGGACAGGCAACTTTTTTACGATACCATTTTAGCCGCTGCCATTGAAGCCGGCAGACCGGTCAGGGTTTTGCACCATCTTTCGCAACCTGCCGATCATCCGGTCAATATTTTTCATCCCGAAGGCGCTTACCTGAAAGGACTTGTTTTGGAAATCGGATAATTTTTATTCCAAAGTAAAATCCACAAAAACCGGCAAATGGTCGGAAGCCCCGCCGTTTTCTATCAAAATATAGTCGGGAGAAGAGCGGGTCGGCCACCACACGCAGGAGTTAATGATTTTTACATCAGCGGAAGGCAGCACGTAGTCAATCCGCAAACCGAAAAATGAAGTGTCAAAACCCGGATCGCCTGTGTCGCCGGGGCTGCGATTGTGTTCTTTGCCGCCTTCGCTCGCGGGTATTTTTGCACCAAAAGTTATCTCCGGGTGCGCGCGTGGATGATTCAGCAGTTGTAAAATAGCGCCCTGAGCGCTATCGCCGTCATAAGGGTCGGCGTTCATATCGCCCATTAACACAAACTTCTCGCTTGCCGGTAGCCCGCCTGGATTTCCCTTATCGTCAATCATGTAATTTTCATTGGAAAGATAATCGGCAAACAGCCGAATTTCGTCGTGATTGCGCAGCCCGTTTCGATCTTCCGCCCCGTCAAAAACAGGCGGGGT
>CALMIT010000448.1 GCA_937864255.1 uncultured Saprospiraceae bacterium | reverse complement strand
CAGAAAAATGAGGATTTCGGCGATCTTGCCGAGGTGGTGGGGCAACACGCCGAGCATATCTTCGGAATATGCCTCTCCGGGGACGACCAGGTGTCCCTCACCGCCTATCAAGCCGAGGTGTCCGAGCGAGATAATTGTCCACAAGCCTACGCCCATGAGCAGGGCGGGCACGGTTTTGTCAAGTTTCAGCGGATGCTCGAAAGCAATCATCGCGTAGCCGATGACGAAAAAAAGGATTATAGCTGTAATCATCAGGTAGTTAATTTAGATGTAAACAAAGTGTAACTAAAAGGGCGGAAAATGTATGAAATGGTTCTGATTTTTGAAAAAAATATAATCTGATGTCTGTCTTAAAAGTGGGATATTTCTATACTTTTGCGGCCCGTGATAAATGACGGGGTTTTTATAAAAGTCACTTATTTTTTACTTCAAAAATTCATTTTAAAAAATCGAACCATGGCAGGTAATAAAACCTTCACAATGATTAAACCCGACGCGGTGAAAGCAGGCAACATCGGAGGCATTTTAAAAATGATTGCAGACGGCGGGTTTCGTATCGTAGCAATGAAATTGACCAAACTTTCGAAAGAAAAAGCCGGCGAATTTTATGAAATTCATAAAGAGCGTCCCTTTTATGGCGAGTTGGTAGATTTTATGTCCGGTGGCCCTATCGTAGCTGCAATTCTTGAAAAAGAAAATGCGGTGGAGGATTTCCGAAAATTAATCGGCGCTACTGACCCGTCGAAGGCGGAACCGGGAACTATCCGCGCGGTGTATGCCAAAAGCATCGGCGAAAATGCTGTTCACGGAGCTGATTCTGATGAGAATGCGCTGCGCGAAGGCAGCTTCCATTTTGCACAGGTGGAAATGTTTTAAAGAATCGCATCGAAATAAAAAACGGCAACTGAATAACTCGGTTGCCGTTTTTTATTTCCTGTTTTTACTTCTGATGCGGGGATGTTGCCAGTCTTCACGCATGGCGAATTCGACAATTTTTTTCATCAAATTAATCATAGACAAAAAAACCAGATAGCCCAAGGTAAGTACGAGATAAATCCAGCTAAAAGACCCGGCATCGTCCAAGGAAATACCTGAAAAGAGGAAAGCTAATAAGCCGCTCAAAAAGGCCAGCGCCAAAAAGGCCATCACGGATTTGCCATAATATTTTGAGGATTGGCGGGCAGAAAGCCCGAATATGGCGTTGAAGATAGAATACAAAAGTAAAAAAGCACCCGCCGCCATCCAGGGAAATCTTTCGGAAAATTCAAGCCCCGCCGACCGCAAAATTTTAGCCGCTATCATCAAAATCAAAGCGCCCGAAAGCGCCACAGCCGCCTGTAAAAATGGGCTTATTTCCTTTTCGAAAACCGAAATTTGAGACGAGGTATTCATTTTTTGCTTTATAAAACTCAACCAAGTAGTATTGGAAAGGTTCATCAATTGCCGCCGCCCGATGATGAACCTCCCTGGCTCTTTTTCTTAGATTCAAGTGTCTCGTTCAACTTTTTCAATTCCTGCTCGGCGGCAAAGATTTTATTTTGCAATTCCGTCAATTTTTGTTGTTCGGTCAGGTATTTCTGCTTTTCAGCAGCCAGGTCTGTGAACAGCTTTTGGCGCTCTTTTTCTACTTCCGTTTTTTGTCTTTCAAATTCAATTTTGGCAAATTCGATTTTCTTTTTTTCATCGTTAATAATCGTAGAAGTTTCTTCTTTCACTTTGGTAATTTGCTCCAAAGCCTGTTGTTTAGCCGTGTAAATTGCTTCTGAAGATTCTTTGCGGGCAGCATTTATTTCTGCCAGAGATTGTTTTCTCGCCTCTTCTGCTTCCATCTGGTATTGTCCTTTTTTGGCAGTCGTTTCCTTTAAAATCGTATTTATCTCGTTTTTGGATTTTTCGCGGGCTGCCGCTACTTCCTTCGCCGAGGCTTCTTTTGCAAGTTGGATCTCTTTGGCATATTCCGATTTTTTTTGCTCCATTTCTTTCATAGCCAGCCCGATGACCGCGGCAGCTTGTTTTTGCGCTGTAGCTACTTCCTGGGCAGATTGTTCTTGCGTGAGCGCGATGCTCTCGGCTGCCTGCTCACGCGCTTTCAGTATTTCGAGCGCGATACTTTCTTTTTGTTTGGCAAAATCTTCCCTTAAAATCCTCATTTCATTCGCTGTTTGCTCTTTTATAGTAGCAAGTTCCGTAGCGCCTTTTTCTTTTGCGGCAGCCACCTCACTGGCGATTTTTTGTTTCTCCAATGCCGCATTTTCACGCGCCACGCGAATCGCTTCGGCTTCTTCCGTTTGCGACTTGGCGATGTTCTCAGCGGCAGTCCTTTTCGCCTCTGCTATTTGTTTTGCAGATTCTTCTTTTGCCAAAGTTTCTTTTTCGCGCACAGCAGCAATTTCTTTTGCCGCATTTTCCTGCGCAAGGCGCAATTCTGTATTTGCCTTCTCGCGGGCAGCCACTACCTGCTCGGCAGTCATTGATTTTATTTCATTTTCTTTCGCTTTTGCAGCGGCGATGGCGGCAGCTGCTTCGTCCTGTATTTGTTTGATTTTATCCTGCGAAGCTTTTTGAGCGGAGGCCACTTCCTGCGCATATTGTTCCTTCGCTACGGTCGCATTTTTATTGGATTCCTGCACTTTTGTCTGAGCATCCTGCTGAGCTTTGGCGATTTCCTCGCTTGCCCTTTGCCTCGAAAATTGCACCTCAGTTGCCGTTTTCATTTTGACCGTGTCCGCGCTGGCTTTTGCAAGAGCGATAGATTTTTGAACTTCCTCTTGTATCCTTTTTATCTCTTCCGTAGCTCTCTGACGTGCACCAACCACTTCTTCTGCTATCAATTTTTTCTCCTGCTCGGCTTTTGATTTTGCTTCGGCTACTTTTTGCGCTTCGGTTTTTGTGATTTCTTCGATGGTCATAAAAGCCTTTTCACGAGCCTGAGCCACATCGGAGGCAAATTGCGATTTCTGTTTTTCGGCGGCTTCCTTGGAGGCGGCGACATCCGAAGCAGTTTGCTGCTGAGTGGTGGATATTTCCTTTTGCGCGCGTTCTTTTTCGGAAGCGACTAATTGTTGGGTTTGTCCGATAGCTTCGGCGGCATTTTTCTTAGCCTCCGCCACTTCCACGCCTATTGCCTCTTTTTCTTTTGCAGTTTTTTCTCTCAATTCGGCAATTTCGGCAGCGCTGGTTTCTTTCAGCAGCGCCTTTTCCTCTGCGGCTTTGCGCCTGGATTCGGCCACTTCAAAAGCCAGTTTTTCTTTTTCCAAAACCAGATTTTCTCTCAGTTGTGCGACCTGCTGGGCAGTTTCTTCCTTGATTCTCAAGATTTCCTCGGAGGCGGTTTTCTTTTGAAACACTACCTCCTCAACAGTTTTACCCTGCTCCGTTTTCGCACTTTCCCGCGCGGCATTAATCGAGGCAACCATGTCCTGCCTGATTTTTTCAAGTTCGCTGTTTGCATTTTCTCTGGCAGAGGCAATTTCGTCGGCGTATTCAAGCTTTGCCTGCTCCAGTTTTTCTTTTACTTCTTTGATTTGCTGGGTTGCCAGTTCACGCGCTTTCACAACTTCCTGCGCCGATTCGTTTTTAACTCTCTGAATTTCTTCGTTGGCTCTTTGGCGACTTTCCACCACGCTAAGGTTGATTCTCTCAATCTCGCCCGATGCCTTTTCACGGGCATTTTTTACAAAATCAGCCACTTCCTGTTGTGATTTCTGAATTTCCAAATCCGCTCTTTTCCTGGCATCCAATACTTCCTGAGCAAATTCTGATTTTTTTGTTTCAGCCTGCTGGCGTGCGAGAGAAACTTCATCCTGCAATTGCTGCTTAATTTGCAGCGCTTTCTCTTTTTCTGTCTGTATCTCCGCCTTGAGTTTTTCTTTTGTGTCGGAAAGCTCTTTTTGCAATGAAGCTACTTCCTGGTCTGTGCTGCTTGTCTTCTTGCCGCTTACCGGGGTAGAACTGATAGGATTTGAATTATTCTGGGTAGCCTGACCCGAAGCATCCGCCACTGCATTAGGGGGTGTAATTATCGCATTTTTATCGAGCAGGCTCAAGAAGCAAACAGACAGTTGTTGAAATTCAGACTGTCGATTCGGATTTACTGTAAACTTCCGAATCTGGTTGCTGATATTGTTTTTGATATAAATGAAAGCAATTTTCGACCCGCTGAACCATTGTA
>CALMIT010000447.1 GCA_937864255.1 uncultured Saprospiraceae bacterium | reverse complement strand
CTTCGCCACACTTCCAAATTTTAAACTCCAAACAATATGTTGCTTTGCCAAATGTTTCGAACTGGCTTCATTTTGGCACAATAATTGACCATTTTAAACTTTGAACAATAGAAATGCTTGAATGACTGGTTTCATTTCAGCTAAATGCTGGCATAGAAATTGAGTTTTTAAAATAAAAGCTATTTAATCAAAGAGTAAGAGTTAGGGTGAGTGTTTGTTCATAGTTTTTGTTTTTTATTCAAGCCCCCGAATAAACTTCGGGGGACTTTTTCACCCCAACTTAAGAAAAGTGTTTGTTCATAGTGTTTGTTTTTTGTTTTGTCCCTGTCAAACCAATTGGCAGGGTTTTTTTATTTTTGGAAAAATCTTTCCAAAAAATGGGACAAGAAAAAATTGCTCATCTCAGACAAGATTACGACGGCGATAACTTTGATAAAGAGCATGTAGCCGCAGATCCTATTCTTCAATTCGAAACCTGGTTTATGGATGCCATTGGCGGCGGGCAGATCGAGCCAAACGCGATGACGCTTTCTACCTGCACGCCGGCCGGGCATCCCAGCGCCAGGGTGGTGCTTTTGAAAGGTTTTGACCAGCGAGGTTTTGTTTTTTTTACCAATTATGAAAGTAATAAAGGTCTGGAAATTGCCGGTCATCCTTTTGTCGCCCTGACTTTTTGGTGGGACAAACTGCAAAGGCAGGTCAGGATAGAAGGAAAAGCAAGTAAAATTGCGCAGGAAGAATCAATTGAATATTTTCAGAGCCGCCCGCGCAGCAGCCAGATAGGCGCCTGGGCTTCGCCGCAGAGCCGGGTCATTGAAAATCGCCGGCTGCTGGAAAATCAGGTGACAGTATTTGAAAAAAAGTTTTCTGATCAGGAGTTGATACCAAAACCTGAGCATTGGGGCGGGTATCTGGTAGCGCCAGGTATGATAGAGTTTTGGCAAGGCCGGCCCAATCGGCTACACGATAGAATCAGGTATGAACGACAGTCGGAGCAAGATTGGAAAATATTTCGCCTGGCTCCCTGAAAATTTAGTGGCTTAATTTTTCCGGTGGCGGTGCGGCTGCGTGAAATTCATTTTTTACTCTGTGGGCATATTCGTCCAATAATTCCAGCACTCTTTGACGAGATTTGGATTTTACAATTACGCCCACGTGGTATTCTTTGCGTATTTTCCAAACTACTTCAGGATCATTAAAACCGGACATATCTGGCCATTCCTGCTTGGCCAGCGATACGAGAATGCCGGCATAGTTTTTTTCCGCCGGCGGTACTTTGTATTCTGTGCCTTTGGCCACTGCTGTTTCGATGCGCGCCCATTCTGCCCATAAATTTACCCCCGTGGCTTTTTCTACCATGTCTGACAGGTGTGCGCCGCCGACCCTCGACGAGGTTTCGAGAAAGTAAAACTTGCCATCCTCTTTGCATTTGATAAACTCTGTGTGCGAGGCGCTGAATACCATACCGAAGGCTTTCATCACTTCCGCATTCATTTTTTGCAGAGCTTTATCGTCCGCCCCGCCCAACTCGACGGTATGTGAGCGGAAAATGCCGCCGCCATGAGCCACATCAAAAGGCGGACTCAAATACTGGCTCACGCGGCAAAAAACCACTTTGCCATCCACGGTCAGCGCGTCGGCGTGGTACACATCACCGGGTTTAAATTGCTCGACAAGATGATGATACCTGTTTTCGCCGAGATGCCGGATATATGCCCAAAGTTCATCTTCCGAATGTATTTTCTTGATGCCGGTGGCGGAGGCTTCGCCGCGGGGTTTGACGACCCAGGGCGGGCTTACTTTTTTTACGTATTCGCGGATTTCATCGTCATTAAAAAGCGCTGAAAATGGAGGCACGGCAATGCCCGCTTCATGCGCTTTCATACGCATGGCCAGCTTATCGCGAAAATGGCGGGCGGTAGTTTGTCCCATTCCCGGAAAGCGGAATTCTTCCCTCACGGCCGCCGCTTTTTCTACATCAAAATCGTCCAAAGCCACAACTCTGTCTATTTTTCGACTTTGCAGAAGCCAGGCAGTACCTTTGATAATGTGTTCTAAATCCCAATTTCCCTCAGCGTTTTCTTCGAGGTAAAAAACTTCGTCAATGCACTCCCAGGGCCAGGGGCTTGCTTTCAATTTCACATCGGTGACTAAAATGACCGTGTTGCCTTCTTTTTTGCAGGCGCGCAGGAATTCTTCACCTTTGAAATAGCAGGTGATGCACAAAAATGTGAGCGGGGATGATTTTGACTTTGCCATAATTGGTTGTTTCGAATGTTTATATCTGCGGTATGCTATATCTGCGAAAAATAAAAAACCCGGAGAACACTTTTATAAAAATAAAAACTCCGCCTGCTTTTTTCTCAAAGTGATTTGAAAAATTCTGTCAGCAGTTTGATCCCGAAGCCGCTGGCGGATTTCTGGGTTGCAAATTCGGAATCCACAAAAGATACGCCGGCTATGTCCATGTGCGCCCAGCGCGGATGGTTTTCAATAAATGCTTCCAGAAATTTTGCTGCGCTGATAGCGCCGGCGGTAGGCTTGCCGCTAAAATTGCGAATATCGGCGATGTCTGATTTTATTTCGTCCTTGTAAGCGTCCCAAAGCGGGAGCTGCCACAATCGTTCGCCCGTGCCTTCGCCGGTTTTGAGAAGTTGTCGCGTCAGATCGTCGTTGTTTGAAAAAAGCGCTCCGGCGTGGTAGCCGAAAGTCCGCACGGCGCTACCGGTGAGCGTGGCCAGATCAATCAAGATATCGGGAGCATAATTTTTTACAATATAATTAAGCCCGTCGGCGAGTATGAGGCGCCCTTCCGCGTCGGTGTCAATTACTTCGATGGTTTTGCCGCTGTAAGATTGTATCACATCGCCGGGATTAATGGAATTGGCGTCCACGCTATTTTCCGTGGACGGAATTGCAGCTACCAGGTGAATCGGTAATTGCAACTTTGCGGTGAGTTCCATTGCGCCGAGTACAGCAGCGGCTCCGCCCATATCACTTTTCATGTAGTGCATATTGGTGGAAGGCTTGATGGAAATGCCGCCGGTGTCGAAAGTTACGCCTTTGCCTACCAGACCTATTTTTGGTACTTTTTTACCGGCGCTTTTGGGCGGTTTATATTCCATCACGATAAAAACAGGTTCCTGCGCGCTGCCCCGATTGACTGCGAGTAAGGCGTGTAGTCCCGTTTTTTCAATTTTATTTTTATCAAAAACCTCGACGGAGTATTTATATTTTTTACCAGACGCTTTTGCCCAGGCGCCCAGATATTCCGGCGTTTTTTTATTGGAAGGCGAATTGACCAAATCAAAAATTTCCATTTGCGTGGCTGCCGTTGCAAAGCCCGTTTTAATCGCCTGCTCTGCCGAAGGGGGGCTATAAAAATGCACCAGGGCTTTTTTGTTTTCGAAAGCGCAGGATTCGGATTTTTCCGATTTCAGGTAACCGATTTGGTAACGGCCGAGTTTTATGCCGTTGGCGCAGCCTTCCGCTAGTTGCGGGTAGTTTTTATCATCTGAAAAATGGAGCAGATAGACACCCAATTCGGCGGGCAATTTTGTTTTTTGCTGAAAGACAAAATAACGAAGGTTTTTTAGCAGCGAAACAAAACATGCCTGCTCTCCCAGACCCAGCAGGTAAAAGGTCTTGTTTTTGACAGGTATAAAAAGGGGTAAAATTTCTTTCGCATCGCCTTTGAAATGCCTGGCAAGCCACTCATAATCAAGACCCGTGAGGGCTGCCGCCGTTTTCAAATCTTTCTCAAAATTCGCGCCTTTTACCAGCGGCATTACTGTGGTTTCGGGAAATTCGGTTTTTAAACTTTTGTGTATTTCAAAATTCATTTTACGGGTTGGTTATATCAGAAAAAAGCCATTCTGCACCTCGCGGAAACTCAGCTCCCCAGTCGGCTTCGTTGTGTTTGCCTTTGGGATTAAAAGAGGTTTTTACATTTATTTTCCAACCTTTTTTTACTTGCCCCTGAAGGGTGTGCAGGAAATGATTGGCCTGTGTGACCAGATTAGCGCCTTCTTCGCCGCCGGTGTAAAGGTACAATTTGAAGGGCGAGCCTTCGCCAAATTGGGCGGTTTTTGTAACGATGTCGGGGTCCACCCAAAGCGAGGGTGAAAAAACCAGCAACTTGCTGTACACTTCGGGATAAAGAAAGCCGGTG
>CALMIT010000446.1 GCA_937864255.1 uncultured Saprospiraceae bacterium | reverse complement strand
CAAACTGCTTTTTTTGAGCTCCGGCCTGTACGCGGCCGGCTGTTATTACGACGTGGAAGAGGAGCTTTATCCAAAAACCGATTGCGATACGAGCGCCGTCACTTACAGCGCTACCGTACAGCCGATTATCAGCAATCGCTGTTATGTGTGTCACGGCGCCGGAATTAACCTCGGCAATGTCACGCTCGAAGGATACGACAATATCAAAAATTATGCGCTCAACGGCGACTTGCTGGGCGCTATCAAACACCAGCCGGGTTATTCGCCGATGCCGCAAAGCGGCGGCATGTTGCCCGATTGCGAAATACAAAAAATTGAAGCCTGGATAGCCGAAGGCGCGCTTCAAAATTGATAAAAATTTTATACCCGACCCCGCCCGAATTAGTGGCCGTATTTTTTTTTGAAACCTGATTTTTAACCCAAAAAAATCCTTTTTTGAGGATTGCAAAAACTCTTTTTTTTATGAAAAAGTACCTGATTTTTTTACTGCTCGCGGCGATTATCGGCGGTGGCGCTGCTTACTTCATGGCCAACAAGCCGCATAAAAACATGACCGAGGCAAAGGCCGACATTTCCATAGACGCCGTCTCTCTGCTGGGCGCTTTTGAAGCCGATGAAAACGCAGCCAACGCAAAATATCTGGACAAGGTGGTAGAAGTAAAAGGAGCCGTAGCGGACGTGAGCAAAAGCGACGACGGTACCATCAAAGTGACGCTCGACACAGGCAATCCGATGTCGGGAGTAATCTGCGAGTTGGACAACCTGACGCAACATCCGCGCACCGAATTTCCGCTGGGCGAGCAGGTGACTTTTAAAGGCAATTGTACGGGAATGCTGATGGACGTAGTGCTGGTAAGATGTGTGGAAGTGAAATAGGCTGTAAATGCAAAACCGGTTTATACAAAATAATATTTTCAAAAATTTAAAACCTTAGTGGACATGAAAAAGAAGATTTTGATACTGACGCTGGCTTTTGGAAGTTTTGCCACACTTCAGGCGCAGCGTTATTTTACAAAAGATGGTAAAATCGCTTTTACCTCCCATGCACCGATGGAAAAAATAGAAGCCGTTGCCAATACCGCTTCGAGCGTGCTGGATGCAGAGTCGGGAAAAATAGAATTTGCCGTTTTGATAAAGTCATTCCAGTTTGAAAAAGCGCTCATGCAGGAACATTTCAACGAAAACTACATGGAGTCGTCGAAATATCCGAAGTCGGTTTTTAAAGGTCAAATCACGGAGCCGGGCAAGATAAAATTTGAAAAAGACGGAACCTACACGGCAAAAATAAACGGCGACCTCACCATCCACGGGGTGACCAAACCCGTCAGTACCGACGCAAAATTTGTTGTAAAAAACGGTGAAATAAGCGCGCAATCTTCGCTCAAGGTGCTGGTAGCGGATTACGAAATAGATATACCCGCGGTGGTGCGCGACAACATTGCCAAAGAAGTGAACATCGAAATAAAAGTAGATTATCAACTGCTGAAGAGCTGATTGTAAAAATTGAAATTTTGGGTTTTCAGGTGTGAGAATAGTGTGCCCTGCTGTTTGCACGGCAGGGTGCACTTCTCTTTTTTTCATTTTTTATCCCCGTTTATGAAATTGCAAAAAATTACTTTACTCCTTTTTTCAAGCCTGTGTTTTTTCAGCCCTGTTTTTGGACAGGAGGACGATTTGCTCTCGCTTTTGGGCGAAGACGAACCGGTCACCGAATACATAGACGCCAGTTTTAAAACCAATCGCGTCATCAACCTGCATTCCCTCGAAAACACCGCCGCCGGTGTTTTGGATTTGAAATTTTCCCACCGATTCAATACCATTGACGGCGGTTTTTATGACATTTTCGGGCTGGATGGCGCTACCATCCGCATCGGGGCGGATTA
>CALMIT010000445.1 GCA_937864255.1 uncultured Saprospiraceae bacterium | reverse complement strand
AACTCTTTGAAACCTTTCACGCCGCTTCCAGCCGTCGTCCAGGTCGGCGATTGGGAAATCGTATTTACGCGCACTTTTTTCAAAGTGCCAAAATGGTAGCCGAAACTCCGCGCGAAAGATTCCAGGAGCGCTTTGGACTCAGCCATTTCGTTGTAATCGGGAAACACGCGCTGCGCAGCGATGTAAGTCAATGCCAAAATGCTGCCGTGCTCCTGCATCGCGTCCTGCTTCAGCAAAGTCTGCATCATTTTATGAAAAGAAATGGCGCTGACATCGAAGGTTTTTTGCATCCATTCATAATTCAAATCGGTGTATTCTTTGCCTTTGCG
Source organism: uncultured Saprospiraceae bacterium (assembly GCA_937864255.1). Classification (GTDB taxonomy): domain Bacteria; phylum Bacteroidota; class Bacteroidia; order Chitinophagales; family Saprospiraceae; genus JAGQWW01. The sequence continues at coordinate 2,009 of CALMIT010000445.1, read as the reverse complement.
CACGTTGAGCGACATACCGATCGAGTGCAAAACAAAATCCAGCTTGCCACCCAAAATTTCCATGGATTTGGAAGAAAGATTTCCCAAATCTTCCAGGCTGGTAGCGTCGGCGGGGATGATCTCCGCGCCGATTTTTTGTCCCAAGTCATTTATTTGTCCAAAACGCATCGCCACCGGTGCGTTGGTCAAAACTATTTTTGCACCTTCTTCGTGACATCTTTCGGCTACTTTCCAGGCGATGGACTGCTCATCCAAAGCTCCGAAAATGACGCCTCGTTTTCCTGATAGTAGATTGTTCGACATCTTTTTTGATTTTCTATTTTTAAAAAATGATTTTCAATTTGCTGCTTCCAAAAGTTCGCGGGCATTTTGCAGCGCCGCGTCGCTCGGCGGATTTTGGCTCAGCATCACCGCCAAAGACCGCACCCGTTCCTCCGGGCTCAGCTTTTTGACTTTGGTCAAGGTACGCTCTTCTGTTTCTTTTTTATAAACAAAATAATGTGCGTCGGCTTTTGAAGCCACCTGAGGCGAATGCGTAATCACGACCACTTGGTGCTGGTTGGACAAATCGCGCAAAATATTGCCCATTTTCTGCGCCACATCACCCGAAACGCCGCTGTCTATTTCGTCAAAAATAAGCGTTGGCAAAGGTATCGCACTTGCTACTAACGACTTGGTTATCAATGTCAAACGAGATAATTCGCCGCCGGAAGCCACGTCTTTTATTTTTTGCAAACGGGAACCTTTGTTGGCTGCAAACATGAAATTAATCTCGTCCGTACCCGTCGCCGTCAACTCGCCCGTTTCACTGATTTGTATTTCGAGTTTTGCGCTGGCCATCGAAAGCTCGCCGAGTTGCTGCACTATCTTTTTTTCAAAATCGGGAATGACCGTCTTTCTATTTTCAGAAAGTTGGAGCGCCTGTTCCCGGAGTCGCTTTTCCGACTGCTTCACTTCTGCCTGAAGCCGCTGAATTTCATCCGAGATGTTGACAAAACCGCCCAGTTGCTTTTCCAGTTGCGCCTGAATTTCGAGCAGTTCGCCCACTGAATTTACCTGATGCTTTTTTTGCAATTTATAAATCAAATCCAGCCGGCTTTGCACTTCTGTGATGCGCTCGGCGTCGTATTCTATTTCTTCAGCAATGTCGCCCAATTCCGTCGCCAATTCCTGCAAATCCAGAATCAGACTTTCCAGATGCTCGTCGTGTTTTTGCAATTGAGTAGAAAATTTTCTCACCGAAGCCAGCGACCGCGACACGTCTCTCAACTGCCCCACCAGTGAATTTTCACTCTCATTTAAATGATGAAAAATGCCGCCCAGCGTGCGTTTGATATCCTCCGCATTGTTGAGTTGAGCCAGCTCATTTTCAAGTTTTTCCTGTTCGCCTTCTGCCAATTCCGAGGCATTCAACTCGTCCAATTGAAATTTTAAAAATTCAGATTCCTTCGAAGCGCTCTGACTTTCGTGAATAAGCTGCTCCAGCCGGCGGCGATTGGATTGGTATTCTGAAAATTCACTTTGATATTGACGCAGTGGCGCAGCATTGCCCGCCAGCGCATCCACCATTCTGAGTTGGAAAGAAACTTCGTGAATATCGAGCGTGTCAAATTGTTGGTGCAAATCAATCAGTGCGGCGCTCAATTGGCGCAGCACATCAAGGTTTACCGGCGTGTCGTTGATGAATGCCCTGGATTTTCCGGAGGGCGTGATTTCGCGGCGCACCACCACTTCTTTTTCGTAATCCAGTTCATTTTTTTCAAAAAAAGTTTTCAAATCATACTTCGCCACGTCAAAAAAAGCCTCAATGACACACTTTTCGTTTTGGTCAAAAAACACTTTCAAGTCCGCCCGCTCGCCCATAATCAAACCCAAAGCGCCCAGCAAAATTGACTTCCCCGCGCCCGTCTCGCCAGTAATAATCGTCAGCCCTCCGGAAAATTCAATTTCCAAATCTTCGATGATTGCATAGTTTTTTATAGAAAGTGTTTTTATCATTGCCTGATTTT
>CALMIT010000444.1 GCA_937864255.1 uncultured Saprospiraceae bacterium | reverse complement strand
GCTTCCGAGTGGGTAGTGCGCTCTGCCGGCGAAGTAATTACCGTGCGGATGCTTTGGGCAAACGACCCGCGTGAGTGGATTATCACCGACAATTCTACCCGGATTACTTTCAAAACCAGGTATGGCAATACCCCCGAAGAATGGTACATGGTGGAAGATCGTTTCGGAAAATTCAATATCTTCACCGCTTACCAGGGCGATCCGCGCGATTGGGTCGTACAGGACGATACCAAAGACGCCATCACCCTGCCGATGAAAATGGCGATGTTGTTTGTCGCCGTTTTTTACAATATTCCAAAATGAGATTTTGAGATGATTGAATTTTAGATTTGAGACCGATGGCTTTTTTAACTAAAGTCTCACATCTGAATATCTACAAATCTCAAATCAACTATCTAAAATCCGAACTATGCCCGTATTTACCAACGACGCCATTGTGCTGGGTCTGCTGATGATTGTGCTGGCGCTGGTTTTCATTACCGCTTCCAGCGAAAATCCTTTTTGGAAAAAATTTTACAAATACGTTCCGGCATTGCTGCTCTGCTATTTTTTGCCAGCATTTTTAAACTATCCGCTCGGACTTATCAGCGGCGAACAATCGCAACTTTATACGGGGGCTCCGCGTTTTTTTTTCCCCGCCAGTTTGATTTTACTCTGCCTCAGTATTGATATAAAAAGTGTGTTGAATCTCGGCCCAAAAGCCCTCATCATGTTTCTCACCGCTACGTTGGGCGTGGTGTTGGGCGGCCCGGTAGCGCTGCTCACAGTCATGTATATTGCCCCGGATATTATCCCGGTGACCCCGGAAGAATTGTGGAAAGGACTCTCCACCATAGCCGGAAGCTGGATAGGCGGCGGCGCCAATCAGACTGCTATGAAAGAAATTTTTCAGGTAGCCGACGACCTGTTTGGCACCATGATTATCGTGGATGTCGTCGTGGCAAATATCTGGATGGGCTTTCTGCTCTACGGTGCAAATATCTCCGACAAACTGGACAAAAAACTGAAAGCCGACAATTCTGCAATTGCCGAACTGAAAGAAAAAGTAGAAACCTTTCGTAAAAAAGTACAAAAAATTCCGACGACCACAGATGCAATCGTATTGATGGCGGTAGCTTTTGGCGGTGTGGCGATTTCTCACATCGGCGCTGACATCATAAGCCCCTGGATGTCGTCGCACAAAGCCACGCTTGACGCGATGAATCTCAGCGGATTGGACAGTTCGTTTTTCTGGCTGGTAGTTATTGCCACCACCATCGGGCTTGTCATTTCTTTTACCCGGCTTCGGCAGCTCGAAGGCGTGGGCGCATCGCGCTGGGGCAGTGTGTTTATTTATTTTTTGGTCGCCACCATCGGTATGAAAATGAACCTCGGCGAGGTATTCAGTCACCTCGGACTTTTTGCCATCGGCATCGTGTGGATGCTGATACATGTGGCGCT
>CALMIT010000443.1 GCA_937864255.1 uncultured Saprospiraceae bacterium | reverse complement strand
GGTAATTGAGTTGCGCGATGGCTATTTTCATAAAAACTCCTTTTAAAAATCCTGCTTCAACAACGAAAAGTGCGGCTCAAAGTTGGTGAAAAGAAAAAGAATATCGGCAATACATCCTTTGCGGTTTCTGGTAAAAATTTTGATTTAAAAGAATTTTGAAAACTTGAATTATAAAGTGATTAAATGAAGCTGTTATTTTGGTTTGGTGCGGTATTTTTTTTCCTGCTTTTCGATTCGTTCATTTTGACGGGTCAGCCTTCTTATCAATTCACTTATGCGAACTACCCGTATTCTGTAGGCGATTTGGATATAAATGAAAATGGAGAAGTAAGCCTTATTATGTTCCCAAAAGGAGGCGAAGGCGGGGCCAAAGAGTGGTATGCAGGTGCGCTTGACTCTTCGCAAAAAAAGATAACAGGGACGCAGTTTTTTCCGCAAAGAGTACATAATCTATTACTCGGACAGACTTTTATCAAAGAAGAAAGTGATTGGATTTTTAGTGCTGTTTACGGAATCGGCGGACAAACGGGAGGATATTTTCTCGGCTTAGATAGTTCTAATGATGATTTGTATTGTTTGAGTTTTGTAAGTGCTAGTGCCTGTAATTTTTCAATATCCGGTAATAAAGCATTTCTTTTTACGGATTATAGAGGAAGCCCGCGAGAGCAGGGAGATATTCAGGTTCATGAAGTTGAAAAAGAAACAGGGGTCAGTAAAAAGAAAACAGGCTTGAGATTTAAAAACTTGGACTATGATCGCTCCGGGGGTATTCAGCCACTTGGAATAAAAGCAGTTCAAAATGTTGATAAAGATTTGATTTTGGCGGGATTAACGCCAAAAAATGGCATTACCCAAAAATCTTTTATTATAAAATTGGATTCGTTATTGTATCCGAAACGCGGACTGATTTTAGATGATTCGTTGGCTAATTTTTCTGAGATACTTGCTACCGCCGATGGCAATATTTATGTAACGGGCAGAAGCAAACGCCTCTATCCGTTTGAGACTACCGGAAATACGGAAAACGCATTTATACTGAAATTTGACTCTGACCTGAACCTGATATGGTCGAAATTGATTTTTGCGGATTATTTTTCTTTCAATAATATTTCATGCAGCCTTTTTCCCGATAATTCTTTGGCGCTTGTTTATTCTACGAGAGGAGCATATCCTACCATTTTGGCGCATCTCAATACAGAAGGGGAGATTATTTCGGAGAAAGGTTATGCGCTATTCACACTCAAAGTTAAAGTGGGAAAAGACGGCAGCCTTTTTATGCAAACATTTACTCATTTTGATGCGGATGGAAGGAGCTTCCCCAAGAATATAGTCGCAAAGACAGATGCTTTGGGAGAAATTGAAAATTGCGAAACGTATTCCGCACGTCTGAAAACACAGCCCATTTTATTGAATTTTGAACCTTTGGAATCGGACACTTTTTCGGTGGCAAACCCGGTTGCGCTTGGCGTGGATACAAGAAAATTTGAAGTAGCATTGACAGATTTTTGTGAATTGCCCGAGCCTCCCTCTCCTGAATTTTCTTTGCCGGACACTGTTTGCTCGGGTGATTGTATTCAAGCGCTAAATCTTTCAAATCGCAATACGCAAGGCAGAGTATGGACGCTCGAATCGGACGGTTTTATTTTGACATTAAAAGATTCTTTCGATTTTTCTTATTGCTTTCAATCGCCCGGACTGTACACGTTGCGCCAGACAATTTGGTTTTTGGGTGCTAATTACAGTTTTGAAAAACAAATTGAAGTTGTTCCACCTCTCGTGGTTGAAATTCAACCGGACAGCGTTCTTTGCGTTTTGCCGCCGGCGCGGGTAACAATAAATTCAAATAGAGACTTTGATAAAATTATTTGGAATTCAGGCAGTACAGACAAAGAAATTTTAGTACTCGAATCGGGTGTTTATGCCATTCGTGTTTCTGATAAATATTGTCAAGCGACAGATTCTGCTGCTCTTTCATTTGTGTATGAAAAAATAGATACCCAAAACATATTTCCTTTTCATGATTCAATTAAAATTTGTCAAGCTCATTTTCCTTATAATTTGAAACTTGAAAGTGAGGTTGCACCGGCTTTTTATGACCAAAATGAAAAAGAGTACGGCGATATTTTTCGGATAAAAAAACCGGGAAGACTTCTCTTTTTCACCAAAATATTGGGCTGCGCTTTTTCAAAAGAAGTGGTCGTCATAGAAGAAGTATGCAGTCCGAAAATATTTGTCCCTTCGGTTTTCAGCCCGAATGATGACGGCATTAATGATGAATTTTTACCACTCAGCCAGGATATTGAACCACTAGGGCTGGCAATTTATGATCGCTGGGGCGGGAAATTTTTTGAATCCTCTCCGTATAAATTGTCTTGGGATGGTAAAAACGGGAGTCAAAAAGTAACGCCCGGAGTTTATGTTTTTCGTTTTCGTTATTTAAATCTTCTGACAGGTTTTGAAGAGCAATTGTCGGGCGATATCACTGTTTTTTGATGGTGTGCTTTTTCAATCACAATTTTCAAAAATCTCCTCCAGATCAATTTCCAATCCCGGCAAAGTGCGCACCGGCACTTTATCGCCTTTGACGAAAGGTTGCGTTTGCAAACTTTCATATTTGCCCGCCGCGTTGAGCAGGAAAACCGTGAGCGTATGGTCGGTGGGATGCACCACCCAGTATTCCTTCACGCCGGCATTTTGATAAATATCAAATTTTTCACGCAGGTCTTTCCGCGAAGTGGAGCCGGAAAGAATTTCCACAATCCAGCCGGGCGCGCCGAGGCAGCCGCGCTGGTCTATTTTGGCAGGATCGCAGACTACGCACAAATCCGGTTGCACCACGGTGTCTATCTGTTCATTTTTGATTTTGTGCGGCGGCAAGGGCAGGCGCACGTCAAAGGGTGAGAGAAATACCTCGCAGGGATGCTTTTTTAAAAACTGCGCTATCGGCAGGTACAAACTCCCGACCACACGCTGGTGGTAAGTATTGGGCGCCGGCGACATTTTATAAATCTTGCCGCGAATCAATTCTACATAACCTTCAAATTCCCAGGTGAGGTAATCTGCGTAGGTGTAATAGCCCGCCATGTCCGGTTCTTCTACTTTTTTCATTGCTTTTTTTGCTGGTAAAAATAGTCAATTTTTATTCGCGAGCCACCGTACATTCGCTGACAAGCGCCGCCCCTAAAATGACCTTCGAGCAATTTTTTTCGTACTTTGGGCGCGTATTTCCTGACGTTTAAAAAATCATTTTCTTGTGCAGCTTATCGCCAAAACTTTCCAGGGACTCGAAGAGGTACTCGCCAAAGAACTGACCGATATGGGCGCGGAATCCGTGCAGCTACTCACGCGCGCCGTACAATTCGCGGGCGATAAAAAACTGCTGTACCGCGCCAATTTGGAACTGACTACCGCCCTGCGTATCCTGATGCCCATTCATCAGTTTTATTGCAAAACTGAAAACCATTTTTACCGCAGCGTGCAGGATTTCGACTGGTCGCGCGTCATGGATTTGAACGATACTTTTGCCATTGATCCGGTGGTGCGTTCGCAATATTTTACCCACAGCAAGTATGTGAGTTTGAAAATGAAAGACGCCATCGCCGATCAGTTTCGCGACAAAACCGGCAAGCGCCCCAGCGTAGATGTGGATAATCCGACGGTCAGATTGCAATTGCACATTTTTGAAGATAACTGTACGATTCTGCTCGACAGTTCCGGCGAGTCGCTGCACAAACGCGGTTACCGCGAAGCAGTGGTGGACGCACCGGCGAACGAAGGGCTGGCCGCCGGTATGATAAAAATAGCCGGCTGGGAAGGCGAGACCGATTTTCTGGACCCGATGTGCGGCTCCGGTACTTTGCCCATCGAGGCGGCCAAAATAGCGCGCCGCATCCCGCCGCAGTCGCCGCAGCGCAGGTTTGCTTTCCATCATTGGGACGATTTTGACAAAACGCTCTGGGACGAAATAGTGGAAGCCGCGCGCCGGCACATCCGCCCGCTGCCCTGCAAAATTTATGCTTCGGATAACGACAAAAAAGCGGTGACGGCTACTTTTCACAATGCCCGCAACGCGGGTCTGGAAAACGACATCGCGCTTGATCGCGAATCATTTGAATACCTCAAACCGCCCTCGGAGGCGGGACTGCTGATGATGAATCCGCCTTATGACGAGCGGCTGCGGCAGGAAGATGTCAACGCATTTTACGCCATGATAGGCGAGCGCCTGAAGCACCAGTTTGCCGGCTGGTCGGCCTGGATAATTTCTTCCAACACCGAGGCGCTGAAACATATCGGGCTGCGACCCTCCAAAAAAATGATACTTTTCAACGGCGCACTGGAGTGCCGTTTTCAAAAATTCGATTTGTTCAAAGGCAAGCGAAACGAACACCTCGCTGCCAAAGATAAAGAGGCATGAAGGCGATTTTTAAAATAGTTTTCACCACGGCCTGCCTGTTTTTCGCCGGCAGTGCGGCGGCGCAGTTGCAATTGCCACAGGACTCGCCGGCTGATTTTCATTTTCAAAAAAGCGCCTTTTTTATAAAAAATGATTTTTCAAAAATGCCGCTTTCAAAAGCTGACTTGCGACCATCCGCCGTCCCGAAAGCCTGGAAATATTGCGACCTGGCCTTTTTTTGCAAAGTGGAAGTGGAATTGGAAAAAGCAGCCCGGATGCCCGTAAAATTTCGCCTCGGCGACGTGCAATACGTGGATTGGCTGGAAGGTAAAACAGATTAAGAGATTTGAGATTTTTAGATACAAGATTTTAGACGCAAAATAAATTACCACACTACCACATTTTCGAATCAGCACATTATCACATCACCAAATCAGCAAATCAAAATGACCTCAATTTGTGTTTTTTGCGGAGCCAACAAAGGCGGCCGTCCCGAATATGAAAATCTCACGCGGCAACTCGCGCAGTCGCTGGTGCGGCGCGGCTTGCGTGCGGTGTACGGCGCGGGAAGGGTAGGATTGATGGGCGTTTTGGCGGATGAAGTACTCGGTGCGGGCGGCGCCATTACGGGCGTGATACCCGATTTTTTGAAAAAAATGGAAGTGTGTCACCTGGGACTGACCGAGCTGATCGAAGTGGAAACCATGCACCAGCGCAAACAAATTATGGCGGAAATTTCGGACGGATTTTTTGTGTTGCCCGGCGGCTACGGAACGCTCGACGAGTTTTTTGAAATACTGACCTGGAAGCAACTCAATCTACACCAAAAACCCATCGGACTTTTCAACTACGCGGGCTACTACGACCACCTGATAGCGCACATGGACGTGATGGTGCGCGAAGGATTTTTGCGGCAGGAAAACCGCGAACTGGTCATTATCGAAAATGATTTGGAAAAACTGCTCGACCGGATGCAGCAATACCAGCCCGGCAAATCAGCCGAAAAATGGCTGGACAGAACCTGAAAACGCATGAATACCCGCAACTGGATTTGGTTTACGATTTTGTTGTTGGCAGTCGCGCTTTTTAGCGGGATGTCGGCGCTGGAATTGCGCGCCGAAGAGCCGCGCCGCGCCGTCATTGCGATGGAAATGCTGTTGTCGGGCGATTATATTTTACCCAAAATTTATGGTTGGGACTATTACAACAAACCGCCGCTTTTCAACTGGATTTTGATTTTCTTTTTTAAAATCACGGGCAGTTTCAGCGAGTGGGTGGTACGGCTGCCGGGACTACTTTTTTTGATCGGCACGGCGGTATTCAACTACCTTTTCGTAAAAAAATATTTGTCGCGCGAGGTGGCTTTGCTCTCCTCTTTGTTTTTGCTCACGGCGGTGGATTTGCTCTTTTACGGGGCGGTAAAAAGCGGCGAGATTGATCTTTTTCTGGTCTTCCTCGTGTACGTGCAGGCGGCTTCCATTTTTCATTTTTATCAGCGAAAACGCTGGTTTTGGCTCTTTGCTTTGTCCTGGGTTTTTACGGGGCTGGCATTTTTGACCAAAGGTTTGCCGGCGGTAGGTTTTCAGGGATTGACGCTGGGCGGCTGGTTTTTGGGCAAAGGTGAACTGCGCCGGCTGTTTGACTGGCGGCCTTTTGCGGGTTTTTTATTTTTCGTGTTGCCGGTCGGAGGTTTTTTTCTGGCTTACGCGGAGCACGGCGGCGATGCGGCATTTTACCTGCAAAACCTGCTCAAAGACGCCACGCGCAAATCGGCGGTGGAAAGCGGCTGGCTGGATATTTTGGCTCATCTTGCGGGCTTTCCTTTTCAGGTTTTGATGATCTTGTTGCCTTGGTCGCTGCTGTTGTTTTTCGGATTTAAAAAAGGTGTTTTTGAGCGACTGAAAGCGAGGCCGCTTTTGTTTTTCAGCCTCGTATTTATTTGCGCCAATATTTGGATTTACTGGATTTCGCCGGATGCACGCAACCGTTACTTGTATCCTTTTTTCCCGTTTTTTGCTTTGCTGTTTGCCTGGCTGGCGGTCGAATTTTCCGGACGGCGCATCGCTGTATTTATCGGCATAGCGGCGCTTTTGGCGGTGCTGCGCATCGGCTATAATTTTATCCTGATGCCCCTCCAATAGCGGACTGATATACCGCGACATCAGCGCGGAGATTTTAAAAATCACCCAAAATCAGCCCGTCCTGCTGACCGGCACGCCGGATACGCTGCGCCTCAATTTTCCTTTTTTTGAAAACAAAACTATCCTGCAACCCCCGCTCGTGCCTTACCAACTGCCTTACTACCTCTCAAAATCCAACGGCTCAATAATGCGCTACGAACAGCAGCCCCGCTCCGGCATATTTTACCTTTGCTTCAAAGATTTTGCGGCCGGACTGCCCGCCGCGCAGGCCTTATTCACCTTTACGGAAAGATGGACTGGGAGAGAGATGGTGTTGGTGAAGGTGGGGGAGTGAAGTAAGGCTTGAAAATGTAAAAAATCTTGCGGAAGTTTGCTGCTAATAGTTGTTTAACTGAATCAACCGAAGAACTAAAAAGTAAGCCAGTTAATATGAAAAAATGAAACAGAAATCCTTTTATCTCCTCTTTTGTATTCCCCTTATCTGTGCTTCTTGCGCGCTAAAACCATTAACACTTCAAAGAGTGGATAATACATCCGGGTTGTTTAAACTGAATGGGCTTTATTATGGTGATTCAGATGTTTTTTATAAGAGGAGAGTTTTTATTTTTTATGAAAATGGGGTGCTATTTATAACTGGTTGTCTTAAAGAACAGGATTTGAATTATTGGAAGAAAGCATATCTAAACTTAAATAATTATCAAAAAATTCCATATTGGTGGGGTGTATACCAGGTTGATAATAATGGAAATATAGAGCTTGAAAAATGGTATAGCACTGATTATGAGTATCCGACTGTTCGATTCAGGGGAAAGGTGGTCAACGATACGACTTTATTGATCGCATATCCTTCGGTAGATAAACTTAAGAGCACAACTTACTTCAATGACTTTTCCGCTTCGGTTGTGGATACGTTTCAATTTGTTCCTTTATCTCCCAAGCCTGACAGTACCAATAATTTTATAAAGTAAACTCAAATAAAATGCGGACTAAAATTTTGCTTTTCATCGTATTCTTTTCATCCCAGATTATTAACGCTCAAAGTGCTGTTGATACCACAGGCACACAGGAAAAATGCCTTTATATCCTGCATTCTGAAACTTCAGAAAATGGAAATAAAACAAAGAAGATCGAAATAAACTATAAGTCCTTGATTTTAAAAGAAGGCGAGTATATAAAGGTGTTTCCGGAAGAAGGGGAAAATGGCATTCGTCTCTCTGCCGGCGGACTTTTAGGAAGCAGGAGTTATGTCAGTCTAAAGAAAAATCCTGTTCGGTTTATGGCAATAGAAAGATTTAAAATGGGGCCGGGAAGGCCGGGGACTTATGGCATATCCTTTAATAATGGGTCTTTTTTTGAAATTGAATACGAATACGGTATAGAGGAAATTAAAGCTATGAAAGAAGTGACGATGGAGGAAGCACGGGCCAGACTGAATAAAAAATGATTTTTTATAGAAACAACTAAATAGTTTAAAAATGAATTCAACTTTCATTTCTTTTGGTTTTGTCATATTATTTAATCTGCTTTTTATTGGCTGTAATTCAAAGGGAGAAGCCGTTTTGAATATCCCCAAGGAATACGAATCCTGTTGCGGCCTTGAGCCTGTTGAATACCGGGCAGGAGATGCTTATATGTATGTGCCTAATGTCTTTACCCCCAATGGCGATGGTATAAATGACTTTTTTGTACCTACCATCAATGATGAAATCCTAAATATTGACTCTTATCTGATTTATACAGGAGAAGGCGATACCGTGATTTTTTACAGGCAGGGCTTCGATTTTTCCAATATAGAAAACTACGCATGGAACGGACTCAGACATAATATAGGGGACGTTTATAAAGGAAAGTTTAAGTATCAAATATATTACATTTTAAAAGGCGGAGGTATTTATCTGGCCGAAGGTTATGCCTGTAGGCTGGTTTGTGGACCAGACTTGGCTGCTTTTAAAGACAAAGAAGGTTGCTTTTATCCAAACCAAATCAATAATTCGGGGTTTTTGGATGCCAGCATTTCCAGTCGGGAAGAAAATTGCTTTAAATAAATTGGGAGGGATTGCTGTAGCGGCGATACTCAAACCTCCCCCTCACAACTTTTGCATGATACTTGCGTTTCAAAAACCGTCTCTCATTTTTTGAAAAAACGGAGTAAACATGCGTGTCTTAATACTGATTTTGGGTTTGTTTTTGGCGGCGGCTGTGCAGGCGCAGGAAGCCAAGCTCGCCCAGCAATACTACCAAAACGGCGAATTTGAGAAAGCGGGCAGCTTGTATCAAAAGCTGTACGACGAAAGCAAAAACGACTTTTACTTTAACCGCTATGTGGAGTGTCTGCTGTCTTTGGAAAGTTTTGAGGAAGCCGAAAAGGTGGTGAAAAAAGAAATGAAACGACTACCCAACGAGTTGTCACTTTTTGTCACCTACGGCAACATTTTGGAGCGCCAGTACAAAGATCAGGAAGCCGAAGAAACTTATCACGAAGCCATCAAAAAACTGCCCTCCGACCAGTTTTCCATCGTCAAGTTAGCGAATGCTTTTTCAGGACAGGCGAAATACGACCTGGCTATCGAAACCTACGAAAAAGGCAGCAAGATTTTGAATAGCCGCGAAATGTTTGCTTACAACCTCGCCACGCTATACCAGCAAAAAGGCGACAACCCGAAAATGATAGAATATTATCTCGTGAGTCTGGAAGAAAATCCTGCGCGACTGCCGAGCATCCAGGCGATTTTTCAGCGGGGTCTGCTCGATCAGGATTTTGCGGAATTGCAAAGCCAGCTTTACGCGCGCCTACAGGAAAGACCGGACGCGGTGGAATTGATAGAATTGCTCACCTGGGTTTTTGTGCAAAAAAAGGATTATAAAAGCGCGCTGCGCCAGGCACGGGCGCTCGACAAGCGTCAGAATGAAAACGGAATCCGCATTCTGAATCTCGCCGAAATCGCCGCCAACGACAAAGATTACGATGCCGCCATCGAAGCCTACAATTATGTGGTGAATGAAAAAGGACCGACCAGCACTTTTTACATCGAAGCAAAACGCCAGGCGCTCCGCTGCGCGCGCAACAAACTCACCGCCGGCTTTAATTATACGCAGGAAGAACTGCGCACCCTGGAAAATCAATACGAGACTTTTCTTAATGAATTCGGGCGCAACCGCAGCACCGCTGCTATCGTGATGGAATTGGCGGATTTGGAAGGTTTTTATTTGAACGACCTTGATAAAGCCATCGCCAATCTGGATGAAATGATCAAATATCCGGGCATCAATCCGAATTTGCAGGGAGAAGGAAAAATCAAACTGGGCGATTTTTACCTGATGCAGGGAGAAGTTTGGGAAGCTACGCTGCTGTATTCGCAAGTGGATAAGGCTTTTGCCGACGACTTGCTGGGGCATGAAGCGCGTTACCGCAATGCCAAACTCAGTTATTACAACGGCGACTTTCAGTGGGCGCAGTCGCAGTTTGACGTGCTCAAGGCTTCCACTTCAAAACTCATTGCCAACGACGCACTTGATCTTTCGGTGTTCATTATGGACAACCTTGGATTGGACACCTCCGCTACGGCGCTCAATATTTACAGTCAGGCAGATTTGCTGGTATTTCAGAATAAATTTGAGGAAGCCTTTGCCAAATTGGATTCCATCGCTGCGGCGTTTCCCGAACATTCGCTCGAAGACGATGTGTATTACCTCAAAGCCAAAATTTTTCAAAAAAAGCGCGACTATACCGGCGCGATGGAAATGTATAATCTGATCATCGAAAAATCCCCCGAAAAAATACGCGCCGACAATGCCCTCTTCGAACTTGCAGAGTTGTATGAACCCCGCCTCGGCGACCCGGAAAAAGCCAAATCGCTCTATGAAAAAATATTTCTCGATTACTCCAATAGCACTTTTGCCGTCGAAGCCAGAAAGCGCTTCCGGTTATTGAGGGGAGATAAAATCCAGTAAGTTATTGGGCTAAAGCCCTTTTGGTTTTCCATTTGTATCCTCCGGATAAATCCGGAGGCAATTTAGAGATTTCAGATTTTCGGTTTCTAAAAAGGAATTAAAAGCCTCAGATTGTAATTTTCTAAATTGCACACTTTTCAAAAGGTGGGTAAAATAAGAACAACAACTCTGGCTTCAGTCGAATATTAAGTCTAAAACATTTTGATGAATCCGGAGCAATTCAAAATCATAAGTTATAGATTCTCCGGTTTAAAGGAATGTTTAAAATCTTTTTGAGATTATGATTTTCTAAGTTGCCACACCTTTCAAGGTGTGGATAGAATGAGAACAACAACTCTGGCTTTAGCCGAATATTAGAACTAAAACAATTGATGAATTCTAAAACCCAGCACCATGCCACATGTAAAAGTATATATCCACCTCGTCTGGAGTACAAAAAACAGATTTCCTTATTTTTCCACAAAAGAACTCAGAATCAAAATCTGGCAACACATCAGAGAAAATGCCAGAATGAAAGGGATTCACCTTGATTTTTTAAATGGATATGCGGATCACTGTCATTGCCTGATTTCTTTAGGCGCGGATCAAACCATTCAAAAAGTAGTACAGTTGATAAAAGGAGAGTCTTCTTTTTGGATAAACAAAAATAAACTGACCGATCAAAAATTTGAATGGCAGGAAGAATACTTCGCCGTGTCGGTTTCCGAATCAATGCTTGATAAAGTGAGAAATTATATCAAAAACCAGGAAATTCATCACAAGCAGAAAACCTTCGCGCAAGAAGTTGAAGAATTTGTGAAGAAATTTGGTTTTGAAAAAAATTAGGCTAAAGCTTTTTGTTGATTTGTTTCTCTTTACCTCCCGGATAAATCCGGGGGCAATTCAGAGATTTAGAACTTTCCGGTTTTTAAAAAGACTTAAAAAATCTTTTTGAGATTACCATTTTCTAAATTGCCACACCTTTCAAGGTGTGGATGGAGAGAAGATTCGGATATTTGCAAAAATTACTTTTTTGAAATCCGGTTAAATATTTTTATAAAAAAATGGCTTTCAAATTAATTCGCGGTTGGTTGGTGGCGCTGGTCTTATTCATGCAGACTGGCCTGATTGTCGGGCAGGCGAGTTTTGAAGCCTACACCGACGCGCGCCAGGTTGTGAAAGGCAACACCTTCGAAGTTTACTTTACCCTGAAAAACGGCAATGGCAAAAATTTTACACCGCCTTCCTTTTCAAATTTTAAAATAGTATCGGGGCCAAACCAGTCAGTCAGTACCTCCATCATCAACGGCGACGTGACCAAAGAGTTGACGCTTTCTTACATCCTGCTGACCAATAAAACCGGCACATTTACAATCGGGCCGGCAACTGTGTCGGTGAGTGGCAAAACGCTCAAAACAGCCCCCGTCAAAATAGAAGTGCTGGAACAGTCAAAAACTGCGGGCAAAAGCAAAGCCGACGCCGAGCCGATTTTTCTGGTTGCCGAACTTTCGGATAGCGCGGCTTTCATCGGGCAGCAGGTAGTGTTGCAGTACAAAATTTATACGACCCGCGACATTGACAGCTACAATTTACTGAGCGAGTCCGATTATTCGGGATTGTATTTTGAAGAAATAAAACGCTTTGACAGCCGCGTGCAACGCGAGGTGATCAACGGCAAACAATACAGCACTAAAATACTCAAGCGCATCGCACTTTTTCCGCAACAAACGGGGCAGGTGGAAATAGCTCCCATGACCCTGCAACTGGGCGTGGTAGCCGAAAACCAGGATCCGCGGCGCAACATGTTTTTTTTCAGAGATGTGGAAATGGTAACCGTGAGTTCGAACGCACTCACCTTAAAAATAGAGCGGCTACCGGATGGCGCACCCGACAATTTTTCGGGTGGAATCGGACGGTACAGTATGGAAATAAGCACAAAATCTACCGACATAACGACCGACGATGTGTTGGAAATCACAATGACTGTCAACGGCAACGGCGACCCGAAACGGCTTGCCCTGCCGCCTTTGCGCCTGCCCGCTGATTTTGAATTATACGACCCTAAAATTACGGACGAGTCCTTTTTTGAAAATAGCGGCGAAATGGTTTTTCGCAAAGTGATTCAATACTTCGCTGCGCCGCGCCGCGCCGGGAGTTTCGGTATCGAACCTTCGTTTTGCTACTTTGACACGGACTCGATGCAGTTTGTCACTTTGCGTGCCGACACATTGTCGCTTACCGTGCGCAAAGGCAGCGGAATAGCTGCTTCGCGACATGATGAAAAAACCATCGCCGAAAAAAATATCCGAACAATAAAGGCGACTACTTCACTGCGCCGAAAGGGCGATTATTTTATTAATTCCGAATGGTTTTGGGCGCTTTTTTCGCTGCCGCTGCTGGGTTTTGTATTTTCCTTTTTTTATAAAAAACAATCGGAAAAAAGAGGCAACCTTGACGCGAGCGTTTTGAGAAGCAGGCAGGCTGAAAAAGTAGCCGCCCGCCACCTCGCCGAGGCCGGGCAATTGAAAGAAAAAGGCGACAGCCGAGGATTTTATGACGAAATTTCCAGAGCTGTTTTCGGCTACATCTGCGATAAATTGCAAATTCCGTTTTCAGAACTGACAAAGTCCAATGTCAGGCAAAAACTCGCCGGTGCGGCTGTCCCGGAGCACGTCATTTCACAAATCATGGAAATCATACAAACCTGTGAAATGGCGCTTTTTGCAGGCAAAGACAATAGCGAGGCGATGAATGAAATTTTTGAGGCGGCCCGAAAAGTTATCGTCGAAATGGAAGAGCAATTCAAAAAAAGCTGAAACCGGAAAATCAGGCTGTTGGTATAAAATATGCGCTTTCTTTTCACCCGGATTGGATTAATCAAAACCAACCTTTTATTTTTGGCGACGTTAAACGAAAGACGTTTTTCAAAAAACGGCGGCGTCAAAGCCAGTCAATCTTCAATATCAAAAACCTTTACAACAACCGAACTTGTCCATGGTCAAGTCAATATGGAATGATGTAAGAAGCGCTTTCAGCTATGGAAATATGGTGACCAGGCTTATCATCATCAATGTTGCTATTTTTGTTGTGCTCAATATCGTGCGGCTTTTTTTCATTCTGCCCAATCAGGGCTACGAGCCGCAGGGTTACAGTGATCTGATTCATTTCTTTTGCATTTCGTCCGACTGGAAATATACCTTGATGCACCCCTGGGCGGTGGTCACGCACATGTTTTTACACACCGGCTTCTGGCACTTGCTCTGGAATATGCTTTTTTTATACTGGTTTGGGCGCATCTTGGGCGATTTGCTGGGCAACCACCATATTTTCCCGACATACTTATATGGCGGGTTGGCGGGCGCCTTGGT
>CALMIT010000442.1 GCA_937864255.1 uncultured Saprospiraceae bacterium | reverse complement strand
TGTGTCCGGCTCCTTTTTCTTTCAACAGGTCGTACATGTATTTAAAAAATTCCATGTGGCCGCCCTGATAACTCGTGATGGCGATACCCTGAGCGTCTTCCTGGATGGCGGCGTCCACGATTTCCTGTACGCTGCGGTTGTGGCCGAGGTGGATGATTTCGGCGCCGCTGGATTGCAGGATGCGGCGCATGATGTTGATGGCGGCGTCGTGGCCGTCGAAAAGCGAAGCGGCGGTCACGATGCGCACTTTATTTTTAGGATGGTAGGTCGCTATTTTTTCCATGGCAGGGCTGTTTGAAAAAAGTTTTTATTAAAAAAATTGAATGCCCCTGTTGGGCGCTGAAGTTGGTTTTTAAGATAAAATGGCTGCGCAAAATTAAGAAAAATGCTTCCAGTGAAAAAACATGAAAAAACCCCCGCTTCGTGTCAGAAGGCGGGGGTTTTTTCAAAACCGGTCAAATATTTTAAGCGACCGGAGTTTTGGTTTTTTTCGGCGTGCTGTCTTTGGTTTTTGCAGCGCCGTTTTGTTTTTCTTTCGGCGCAGCCAGCGCGATGTTCAGCACTTCGATCATTTTATCCACGTAATGAAATTTCAGCCCTTCGATAAAATCGCGGTTGATTTCTTCCACGTGTTTTGCATTTTCTTTGCAAAGGATGATCTCGCGAATACCCGTGCGTTTTGCCGCCAGTATTTTTTCTTTGATGCCACCCACCGGCAGCACTTTTCCCCGCAAGGTTATTTCTCCCGTCATCGCCAGATAAGGCTTGATGGTTCTTTTGGTGAAAACGGAGGTAATCGCGGTCAGCATGGTAATACCTGCCGACGGGCCATCTTTCGGAATAGCGCCTTCCGGCACGTGAATGTGCAGATCCGACTCGCTAATGATTTTTGGATCCACGCCCAAAATTTCGGAGTTGGCTTTGATAAAACTCAAAGCCGTGGTCGCGGATTCTTTCATCACGTCGCCGAGATTTCCGGTGAGTGTGAGTTTGCCGTTACCTTTGCTCAGGCTCGCTTCTATAAAAAGTATCTCGCCGCCTACGCTCGTCCATGCCAGACCTATCGCCACGCCCGGCATGCCGGATTCCTGATAAATGTCGTTGGAGAATCTTGTAGGGCCTAAAATATTCCGCAGTTCTTCCGGCTTGAGCGCTACGTTGTACTTTTCCTCCATCGCTACTTTTTTGGCGATGGAACGCATCACGCCTGCCAGCCTTCTGTCGAGGGAGCGCACGCCGGATTCGCGCGTGTATTCCATGATGATTTTTCTAATCACCTTGTCGGAAAGGCGAATGTGATTATTTTTCAAACCATGTTCGGTCCGCTGCTGCGGAATGAGGTGACGTTTGGCGATTTCTATTTTTTCTTCCGTGGAATAACCGCTGATGTCTATAATTTCCATTCGGTCGAGCAGGGCCGGCTGAATGGTGCTTAAAGAGTTGGCAGTGGCAATGAACATGACTTTTGAAAGGTCATATTCAAGCTCCAGGTAGTTGTCGTAAAAAGTAGAATTTTGCTCCGGGTCGAGGACTTCTAAAAGTGCGGAAGAAGGGTCGCCGCGAAAATCTTTGCCCACTTTATCAATTTCATCCAGCACAAAAACCGGATTGCCGGCTTCGGCTTTTTTCAGCGACTGCAAAATCCGGCCGGGCATAGCGCCGATGTATGTTTTGCGGTGGCCGCGGATTTCGGCTTCGTCGTGCAAACCGCCGAGCGACATTCTCACGAATTTTCTTTTCAATGCGCGGGCGATGGATTTTCCGAGCGAGGTTTTGCCGACGCCCGGAGGGCCGACCAGGCACAAAATCGGAGCCTTCATGTCGCCTTTCAGCTTCAAAACGGCGAGGTGCTCCAGGATTCTTTCCTTTACTTTTTCAAGCCCGTAGTGGTCTTTATCCAAAACCTGCTGCACGCGTTGCAGGTCAAAATTGTCTTTTGTGTATTCGTTCCAGGGCAGGTCGAGCATCAGTTCCAGATAATTCAACTGGATGGAATATTCGGCCACCTGCGGATTCATGCGGCGGATTTTTTGCACTTCTTTTTCAAAGTGGCTTGCTGCCGCCTCCGGCCATTTTTTTGAAACGGCACGTTTGATAAGTTTTTGTATTTCCTCTTCCTGCGGATTTTGACCCAATTCTTCCTGAATGGTTTTCAGTTGCTGGTTGAGAAAATAATCGCGCTGCTGTTTTTCAATATCGGTACGCACCTTCGACTCAATCTGATCTTTCAATTCGAGGAGTTGAAGTTCGGCGTCCATGTGGCGAAGCACCATTTTACCGCGTTCGTTGAGATTACTTATTTCAAGAATATCCTGTTTGGCGGCAACTTTTATACCGAGGTTGGAGGCAATAAAATAAAGCAGATTGCTCCGGTTGTCTATGTTTTTTAATAAAACGATAGCTTCGGATGGAATGGACGGCGAAAGCTCTATGATGTGGCGCGCTTTGTCCATCACAGACGACATCATAGCTTCAAATTCCAGCGGATTTTCAGGTTGAATATCTTCGAGTGGTCTGACGCGGGCCGTCATAAACGGCACGTCAGAAACCATGTCTGATAAAGCAAATCTTCTGCGTCCCTGTAAAATGGCTGTCGTAGAGCCGTCAGGCATTTTTAGTAGTCTGACGATGCGGGCTACCGTGCCGATTTTATACAAATCATACACGCCCGGCTCTTCAATTTTGCTGTCTTTTTGTGAAAGTACGGCTACCAGTCGGTCGTTTTGGTAAGCCTTGTTGATGGCTTTGATGGATTTGTCGCGCCCCACGGTAATCGGGATGACTACGCCGGGAAACAGAACAGTATTTTTAACGGCAAGCACGGGCAATACATCGGGAAGCGAATCATTTGTATTATTGTCCAGTTCTTCTTCAAGAGAAAGCAATGGAATAAAGTCACCCTCTTCGTCAAATCTTTGCTGTGCAAGAATATTATCGAATAAACTCATCTTCGGTACCTCGGAATTTTTTGGAAATTTTCAAATAGGTCTTTCCAAATGATAAAATCAAAAATAATAGCAAAGGAAATAAATGTCAGCTTGTCAGAAACTACCTTGATCTAATTATTTTTCCACATTTGTCAATATTTATGCCACCGAACGGTTAACGGTTTTTATAGGAAATAGTGACTGTTTCTGTCCGAAAAGAAGACAAAACGGCAGAAGAAAAGTTTTTTCGGTCTTTATATTCCTATAATTTTAAACTTTCACCTTTCAGAAAAGTCACAAAACTGTTTTTGAGAAAAACATAAAAGACCTGTGCTGGAAAAATCCGACGAAACAATCCTGAATCTTTTACTCAGCGGAGTACCTACGAATACCGAACGCGGTCTTCGTATGATGATGGAAAAATATCAGGAACGGTTGTATTGGGTGATAAGGCGGATTGTGGCGCAGCACGAGGATGCAAATGACGTTTTGCAAAATTGTTTTATCAAGGCGTATCGCAGCATTCACACATTTGAGCAAAAGGCGAAGTTGTACACCTGGCTTTACCGGATAGCGACCAATGAAGCGATTACTCATTTGAACAAGCAGAAAAAAACAGCCGTCAGTTCGCTGGATGATGAAATGAGTTATTACGCCAACAGGCTTTCCGGTGATACATTTTTTGATAGCGATGCGGTGCAACAGCATTTGCAAAGAGCAATCGAAAAATTGCCAGATAAGCAAAAACTGGTTTTTAACATGCGCTATTTTGAAGAACTGGCTTACGAGGAAATGTCAGAAATATTAGGCACTTCGGTGGGGGCGCTGAAAGCTTCTTTTCACCACGCCGTCAAAAAAATCGAAGCGTATTTTAACGAAAAAGAAATTTTTTAAAAATGAAAGATAAAAATGGGCTTAGGGAAGAACTCGAATCGTTGTCGCCCTTTTTGCGAAAGCTCAAAGAGAAAGAAACAGGTATGCAGGCGCCGGAAAATTACTTCAAAGAATTGCCGGATCGGGTATTAAGTCAAATCCGGGAAGAAATTCGGACAAAGGCAGCGCCTCAAAAACCCGGAACAAGTTGGGTTGACAATTGCATTCAATACATTCAGTGGTTCTTGCAGCCTCGGGCAGCGGTGGCCTTCGGGGTGGTTTTGCTGGGAATAATTGCCGGAGTGATATTTTGGAATTATGAAAAAACAACTCCCGCGCCGCCGATAGCTGCCATGGAAGAAGTCAGTTCCGAAGAATTGTATGATTATTTGGAGTCAAATATTGAGGATTTTGACTCCGAGCTTTTATTGGAATTAGGATGGAGCGAACAACAGCCCGGATTTTTTAATGAATTTGATTTTGATGTAAACGATATCAATGATTATCTGGAAGAAAACATAGATGAAATAGACCATAGAACCCTGGAAAATCTTTTTTAAAATCCATTTAAATTTTTGGCAAAATGTACAAGACAGCTTTTTTAATTACGGGTTTTTTAATCTGCGTTTCACAATTTGGCTTTACTCAGCCCGGTCGCACGGCTGATGCCGAAGAAAGAATAGAAGCAATACGCGTGGCTTATATAACAGACAGGCTGAGACTGACTCCTGAGGAGTCACAGCAGTTTTGGCCGGTTTTTAACCAGTTTGAAGACGATCAGAAAAAACTTCGCAACTCATTTAAAAATAAAAAAGACATTCCCAACATGTCTGATGCCGAGGCTGAGGAATTTGTGAAAATGCACCTTGATTTAGAGCAAAAAGAATTGGATTTGAAACGCACTTATTTTGAAAAACTTAAAAAAATCCTGCCGCCACGTAAACTAGCCATGTTGGGCATGGCCGAAAGGCAATTTAAAGCAAAGTTGCTGGAGCATTTGCGCGAAAGAAGAGCGGGCAGAAGATTCGGAGAATAGGTTGTGAGTTCCTGCGCCGCGATAAAAATTCACCGCGGCGCAGGATTTATTTTGGATTATCAAGTTTCAGGCTTACGGTTTCTTCTTCCTTGCCGCGCATTATTTTTACTTTCACTACATCGCCCGGTTTATATTTTTCAAGGATCAGTACCAGATCATTTGGGGAAGATATTTTTTCATTATCAATACCTACAATTACATCGCCGAGGCTAATTCTTCCATATCGATCCCGGTAAGTGGGACGGATACCTGCCTTCTCGGCTGCGCCTCCCGGAGTCGTTCCCAACACCAGAGCGCCTTCCAGCCCGATTCTTTTGGTTTGCTGGGAAGTAGCCAATTCTACGCCGAGGGAAGGGCGCTGTAATTTTCCATAAGTTATCAGTTCCGGCACGACCCAGTTGACTACATCCACGGGGATAGAAAATCCGATACCCGCATAAGCTCCCGAAGGACTATAAATGGCTGTGTTGACGCCGATCAACCTCCCCGAAGAATCAAGCAGCGGACCGCCGGAATTGCCAGGATTGATGGCTGCGTCGGTTTGTATTACGTCTTTGATAGGTATCCCTGCCACGGATTCTATTTCGCGCCCCAGCGCGCTGATAATGCCGGTGGTGAGCGTCTGATCCAGTCCGAAAGGATTGCCGATGGCATAGACCGATTGCCCGACCCGCAGATCATCTGAGGCGCCGACGGGTATCGGGTTGAGCTTCGAACTTTCTATTTTTATTCTGAGTACGGCGAGGTCTTTTTCAGGCGCCACGCCTATTACTTCTGCGTCGTAGGTGGTTCTGTCAGAAAGAGTGACTTGCGCCTTATCGGCTCCCTGAATGACGTGAAAATTGGTAACGATATGTCCTTTTTTGTCCCAAACAAAAGCCGACCCGGTACCCCGCGGTATTTCCATGATGTTTCTTGTCCAAAAATCCATACGGACATTTGTCGTCGTGATAAAAGCTACCGAAGGGGCGGCATTTTCGAATAGCTGTATAGTTTCTATTTCGGCGGTCTTTAATTCTTTGCGAAGCGTGGGAGCATTTTCTCGGCTTTCTTCGCCGGATATTTGGGTGGATGTATCTTCGGGTGATTTGACGGGTTCGTGTTTTTTCCATGCTGTGCCGGCAAAAAAACCAAGCCCGATCAAACACAACCAAAACAAAAACTTGAAAAAGCTACTATTCATGACTTTTGCATTTTTTTGAAGAAAGCATTGTTTTCAACTTTGTTTAAAAACTACTTTAATTTTTCATTGGCAGAATGTCTTTCACTGTCCCGGCGGGTTTTCTTTTCCAGATTTTGAATAAAGGCTTCGGTAAGATTTACGCCGGTTTGATTGGCCAGACAAATAAGCACGAACAAAACATCGGACATTTCGTCAGCCAGATCATTTTTGGCAGTAGCTGCTTTTTCTGTGCTTTTGAATGATTGCTCGCCGTAAAGCCGCGCCATGAGTCGGGCTACCTCGCCCACTTCTTCCATCAAAACAGCCGTGTTGGTCAGCTCGTTAAAATATCGCACGCCGACTTTTTTGATCCAGTCGTCAACGGTGGTTTGTGCTTCCTGAAGGGTCATTTATTTTGAGTTTTTACAAAGTTGAAATTTTTGAATTTTCTTTTGCACGATTTTTGGAAAGAAATTCTTCTAACCGTTTTATCCCTTAAAATGAAGCATCCGGGCTTTCGTACATTTTGCTTTTTGATTGTGTTGCTGTTGGGCGGTATGTCCGGTTTATACGCTCAAAAACCATCAGACAAAAATACGCAGCAAGTCAGCACCGAAGTACCCCGGCATATTGAGCGCAAATTTAGAAGAGATGCGGCGCGCCTCGCCCTGAGACTGGAAGCTGAAAAGGATGAATACAGGTTTTTGAACGTAAAAATTCCAAAAGCAAATACAGATGAAATTTACCGGGCCTTGATCAATGTTTACAAAAACAGTCCGACAGCCCAGTCGCTTGCCAATTGTAATGTCCACACTTTTCCAAACCCCTCCATTGAAAGTTTTACAGTCATTTTTGATAAAAACATCAGTTGGGCGAGACCTTTGAGGCAAGGTATAAATGAAACGCTCAATCCCAAAATCAACCAACTTTTACAAACACACCAACTCATCATTGATAAATACGTGCAGTGGAATGAGCGACAGGATGCCATCACCATTCGTACCCGCGAACCCCTCAACGTGGCGGCAGCGGCGAATGAATTTTTTAATATAGAAGGCGTGGAATCTGTTGATTTCGGTGTGCCGAAAATAGGCGGCAACGACATTTTGCTTCGCCGTATCAATGGCGGCTGGGAGCTGGAATATGTATTGGTTTTTGGCGAATACATCAGCAATAATGGCAAATCTCACCGTTGGATATTCAGAGCGATGGATGACGGCGCAGTAAAATTTATCAAAGAAAGCGGAGATCCGGTTCCGGATTGGATGCGTTGCGCGTTGGAAAAAAATACCCCGCTCGCCACCTTTTAAATTTGCTTCGAAATTCGAACTTTGGAATTCGGTTTATTTTTCAAACTTAAAAATTATCGGGTTGAAAACGCTGTGCCTGCATTTTAATGAACTGAATACCAGTCGATTGTATCAGGTTATGTCCCTGCGTCAGGAAGTTTTTGTTGTAGAACAAAACTGCCCGTACCTGGACACGGATGGCAAAGATCAGTTTTCCTGGCATGTAATGTTTTTGGATGAAAATGAAAACCTGTCAGCTTATTGCAGGCTTTTGCCCAAAGGCGTTTCTTACGAAAAATATCCTTCGATAGGCAGAATACTCACAGCGCCCGCGGCGCGGAAGAGAGGTTTGGGTAAACAATTGATGAAGTTTTCTATCGCAAAAGCGGAAGAATTATTTGGCCGCACGGCTATAAAAATAAGTGCACAGTGTTATCTCGAAAATTTTTACAAGTCATTCGGTTTTGAGCCGGTGGGCGAAATGTATCTGGAAGACGACATACCGCATATTGCTATGATAAGAAATGTGTGAAATTATAAATCATAAAAGGCTGCGTCGGTTTGTCCAACAATTCTTCCAAAAGCTTGCATTTTTTTCAAAAAAGATGGATAATTGTCTTAATTACTTGAAAATCAAAAAGTTATTTGAAGTAATGTTTTAAAATCAACCGTTTATAGTTTTGGTTTTTAAATATTATACTTTTTACTTTTTGATTTCTCATTCGCTTTCCGTGCTAATTAAATGAAAAAGAGCCATTCCAATTAAACCGTTTTTTGGAAATCCCGAGGCCGAACTCCATTATTCATTTAATAAAAATAAAAACTGTGACTTTGAAGGCATTTTCAACACTCAAAGCTATTGCTGCTATTTTACTACTATGCGGTATCCTGAATTTTGCGCGGGGGCAAGACATTCACTTTACGCAGTTTCATGCCGCTCCGCTCCAAATCAATCCTGCCTTAGCCGGCGCCTTTGACGGTAATCATCGTTTTGCGGGGATATTGCGCAATCAGTGGTCTAACGTGCCGGTAAACTACCTCAGTTTTTCGGCGGCGTACGACAGAAAATTTGTACCAAAAAATTTAAAGGCGAGGGGATATTTTTCGGGCGGAGGCGTTTTTGATTACGACGTTGCCGGAGATTCAAGATTGACTTTGACGGGACTGGCACTTTCCGGAGCTTATAACTACCTGATAACCAGGCGCAATGTAATCACTGCCGGGATAGGAATAGGCGGAGCGCAACGCGCTTTTAAATTGGATGAACTTTATTTTGACGAGCAATTTTCCAAATTTTTTGATCCCACCCTGCCCAGCGGGGAAAGTTTTCAACGCTCGGGAAAATTTTACGCAGATGTCTCGGCCGGACTAAATTTTCAACACCAGGTAAAAAATTCCAGGACGATTTTTTCACTGGGCGCTTCCGCGTTTCACATCAATCGCCCCAACAGCAGTTTTAAAGACGATGCCAGTGTGGAAATCGATCCGCGCTTTGCACTTTACGGCATGGCCACAGTTATGCTGACCAAAAAATTTGACGTTTTGTTTCAAGCCCTGAAACAATTCCAGGGACCGCATCAGGAAATGATTTTTGGCGCATACGGACGTATTTATTTGAACCAGCGGCCTACGCGCGAACTTGCCTTACAATTGGGTGGATTTTACAGACTGCAAGATGCCGTCGCTCCGGCCGTCGGTATTTTGTATAAAGATTGGGAGGGAGGATTTAGCTACGATATCAACCTTTCAGATTTTGAACAGGCCTCTTTGTCAAACGGCGGCCCGGAAATTTTCATACGCTATCATATACGCCCCGCGCCGGATCAGGATTACTGTCCGCTTTGTCCAAAGCATTTGTAAAACTTCAAAACTTCAACCTGAAAACAACTTCTATGAAGAAAATTTTCATACTCTTAATAATAGTGTTTCCGCTTTCACAAACACTTTTTGCTCAGAATAAAAAAGCGTATGAGCAAAAAGCAGCGGAGACATTCGAACAAGGCGATTATTCTGCCGCGCTCGCCAACTACCTCATTCTGCTCGATATAGACAGCAACAAAATAGATGCTCTTTATGGTGCAGCCACTTCGGCGCGGCTGATTGATGCTTTTGAAGTAGCTGAAAAAAACTATCGCGAAGTTTTAAAACATCCTCAAAAAGATTCTTTTCCCGAAACACTTTTTTGGTTAGCTGATGTAAAAAAAAGTCTGGGTAAATACACCGAGGCGCTGGATACTTTTCAATTGTATGCCGACGACGCGGTCGCTATGGAAGCGCTGAAAAACCGGGCGCTTATAGAAGCTGATTATTGTGAATGGGCGATAGAGTTGATTTCAAATCCTGATTCGATTGATTTCAAACATTTTGGAAATGAAATCAATACGGTTTATTCCGATTTTGGTCCAATATGGCAAAATGACGCTTTGTATTACACCTCGGCTTTTCGGTTAGATGAAGACGAAGATCCTGTTTTGCGCGTATTCCGGCACGACGAAGGCTCGACTGTTTCGAATCCGCTTCAAATGGATTTGCCTGAAAAAGACCTTCATACGGCACATTTTGTGGAAAGCCCTGTCAGCGGCCGGAAATATATCAACCTTTGCAACCAGGAAAGCCCGACCCGTTTTTCATGCAGGCTTTATTATTTTACCGGGAATGCTGATGGAAAACAACAACTGATACCGCTGCCGTCACATATCAACCTTGATAGTTTTACGAACACACAGCCGGGAGTCGGAAAAGATCAGGCTGGAAACGAAGTACTTTATTTTGTGAGCGACCGCCCCGGCGGACAAGGCGGCTTGGATATTTGGTTTACGACCTTAATGCCCGACGGCATTTACAGCGAACCTTCCAATCTTGCCATCGTCAATTCACCCGGCGATGATATTTCCCCATTTTTTCATTTTTCATCTTCTACTTTATTTTTTAGCTCTGACGGCAGGCGCGGACTGGGCGGCTTGGATGTTTTTTACAGCACATGGTCACGGGAGAATGACTGGAGCATACCCGAACACACCGGTTACCCGCTAAATAGCAGTTACGATGATTTGTATTTTTCATTCAGTTCGGACAGGGCTACGGCTTATTTTACGTCCAATCGTCCGGGATGTATGTGTGCTTCGGAGGATAAAGATTGCAAGTGCAATGACATCTACGCTTATCCCATAGAGGTGAAATTGATTGCATCTACCTACAACATTGCCAACAACGACAAACTAAACGGCGCTACGGTCAGACTGATAGATATGGAAACCGGCGCTGAATTGTCAAGAGTGCCCAATTTTGCAGGTAATGAATTTCCGTTTGAACTGGCTTTGGATAAAAATTATATGGTAATCGCCGAAAAAGAAGGCTGGCTGCCGGATTCGGCACAAGTGAGTACGCAAGGCTTTTTTAAAAGCAAGACGCTTTCGGAAGCGCTTTATCTGACGCCCGTCATTCGTTTGGAGGTATATACTTTTGACGCTATTACAAAAGAGCCGTTGACGGGTGTGACTGTAAAACTGACCGATTCGAAAAGTGCCCGGATTATCGAAAAAATCAATACGGCCGGAAATGATTTTTATTACACGCTTTATGAGGGCGTGTTGTGGCAAATAGAAGGCTATAAAGAATTTTTTCAGGAAGATAAAAGTACAGTGAACACCGCAGGAATTTTTGAACCCGCCATTTTGCGCGACAGCCTTTACCTTATGCCTTTCGGCGATTTGCCGCTGGTTTTATATTTTGACAACGACCACCCGAATCCGAGAACCTTACAGACGACTACGCTTTTGAATTATGGGCAGACCTTCGAAGCATATTTTGCAAGAAAGAAAACTTTCAAGGAGCAGTTCACCCAAAATCTGGAAGGGCAGGCAAAAGATGCATCCGAAAAAAGGATCGAGGATTTTTTTGAAAACGAGGTAAAACGGAATTATGACAGGCTCAATAGTTTTTGCGGGCTGATACAGAGCTATCTGGAAAAAGGAAATGAATTTGAAATTATATTGGAAGGCTTTGCAAGCCCACTGGCAAACAGCGATTATAATAAAAACCTTACCGCTCGCCGCATCAAATCAGTCGTCAATCACCTGGCTGCTCACAACAAGGGCGTATTGAAAAATTACCTCGACAACGGACAATTAAAAATAAAAGAACTGCCTCACGGCGAAGAACAATCATCCAAAGACGTGTCGGGAGATCCTAAAAATCGCAGAATGTCGGTGTATAGCGTGGATGCCTCGCAGGAAAGAAAAGTCAGAATAATTGATATCCGCCGGTTTGAAAAATTGTCTTCGACAGAAAGCAAAATGCCGGCACAAGGCAGGTAATCGGAAAAGGATTCGAGCAGATTTTTATTTAAAATTCATTTAAGTGAAAACCATGATAAGAAATATGAACAAACGCCAGATACTTTTAAATCACCTCGTTTGCCTGTTTTTTCTGAATGTATTTTTTGTACAGGCAAACATGGGACAAATTTCGGTTGACATAGAAGTCAACGGTCCCACTTGCCACGGTTACACGGATGGTACGGCTACGGCGCATGTGCAAAACGGTACGCCGCCTTACACGTACTTGTGGAGTAATTTTCAATCGGGGCAAACAACATTTGGCATAGGTGCGGGCGCCATTTCTGTAACGGTCACCGATGCAAATCAGATGAGTGCTTCAGCTTCGGTCACCGTCATTTATCCACCCTTATTAACATCCGCGATCGCTCCGGCGGGCTCGGTTTGCAACGGCTCACAGGGAGATTTTATCGGTTCGGCATCAGGCGGCGTGCCGCCGTATATTTTTCTTTGGAGCAATGGCGACAGAGATTCGATATTGGAAATGCCGGCTGCCGGATTTTATATGCTCACCGTCAATGACGCCAACGGGTGCAAGTCTCTTACGCCCTTGGTAGTGAACGAACCTTTGCAAGTGACCGTAATAACCATAGACGTAATTTGCCCGATGTGGTGCGACGGAAGCGCGGCGGCAGAAGTCACGAGCGGTACCGGGCCTTTTACTTTTTTATGGAACACGGGCGATACCACTCAAATACTTGGCTGGCTGCCACCGGGTTATTATGAAGTGACCGTGACAGATGCAAACGGGTGTACTGCCGTGGCTGGAGATTCAGTATATGAGCCGCCACCCACCGTTATAGATCTTGATATTATTTATTCCGGGTGTGATCCTACCGCCACTGCCGACGTAAGGGCGACAGCTTCCGGCGGAACTCCTCCTTATACCTACGAATGGAGTACAGGTGCATGGGGTACTATGGTTTATGACTTACCTTCCGGGGATTATTGGATTACAGTGACGGATGCCAACAATTGTAAACAAGGTTTGGATTTTACTATAACCACAGGCGGGCTGGATGTGGATGTGGCGCCCACGCATGTGAGTTGTGGCGGAACGGATGACGGCTCAGCCGCTGCTGTTGTAAACAATGGTACAGCGCCTTTTACCTATCAATGGAATACTGGTTCAGATCAACCGGTGATTTCAAATTTAACTCCGGGCGTTTACTCGGTGACCGTGACAGATGCCAACGGCTGTACAGGAACAGATACCGATACCGTGAAAATGAGTTCCTCCCTGATTTTAGAAACCTCTTCCACACCGGCAAATTGTGTTGCGATGGACGACGGCAGCGCAACCGTTGTGGCGATGGGAGGTCTCGCGCCTTTTATGTATCAGTGGAGCAACGGAGGCAATACTTCGACAATTACGAATCTTACGCCGGGGTGGTATTACGTCACAGTGACCGATGCGGCAGGATGCGAGGGACGAGACTCCGCGGAAGTAAAGACAGATACAGATTTGATTGTCCAGTTATTTTCAAGCCCCGCATTTTGTGGAGATAATAGTGGTCAAATAGCAACTGTCGTAAATGGCGGCACGCCGCCATTTGATTATCAATGGAATGATCCTGCCCAACAAACGACACCTGTGGCGACAAATTTATTTCCAGGCAGTTACACCGTCAAAGTAACTGACGCTGTCGGATGTATGGCTATGGCAGACACCGTGGTAGTTGACACCGGAGGCGTACAGGCAGATTTTGAATGGGAAGTTTTGGAATGTTTCGGCGATAGTGCGCTGGTCAGATTTTTGGATAGATCCACGGGCAATATCAGTAGCTGGAATTGGGATTTCGGCAGAGGTCGTACTTCTTCGGATCAAAATCCGGAAATAATTATCACACGCACAGACACGACTGTTAGCCTGACTATCAATAATTTTTTGCCCTGCACCGATGACATAACCAAAACAGTTCGTATTAATTTCATTTCCGTCGGAATAATGTCTCAGCCGGATACGACAATTTGTTTGGGTGATACAATTTTGATTTGTGTGATAAATCAAAATCCGATCGACAATTCATTACAAATTGACTGGATGCAAAATCCCTGGATCGTCGGGGATACGGATACCTCCAAAATTGTAGTCGTACCCCGCGACACTGGTATGTATTGGTTTTATGTAAATATTGATAATTCGATAGGTTGCAATTATTATGATTCTACAAAAATCACAGTAAAAGGAAAAACGCCGGCGGTC
>CALMIT010000441.1 GCA_937864255.1 uncultured Saprospiraceae bacterium | reverse complement strand
CGGGCGTCGTTGATGGAGTCGAGGCTACAGCAGCCCGTTTCTTTTTTGGAGCCGCCGCTGTTTGCATAATCCCAGGTTTTCATGGTGATACCGACCACTTCGTAGCCTTCCTCGTGCAGCAACATTGCCGTCACCGTGGAGTCAATACCGCCGCTCATGGCCACCAAAACCTTTCCTTTTTTACTCATCTTTTTAAAAAATTTCAAAATCGAAAGCAAAAGTACAAAAAACAGTTCCTGAAAGTTCAATCGCAGAAGCGGCGGTTGACAAGAAGGCAATTTTCGTCCAAATTGTGCAGTTCAATAATTAGCGCTAATTTTGATTGGCAAAATGCAAGGCGTTTTCATTTTTTTCAAAACTGTGTGACCGTAAAAATTGAAAACGTAGTTTTCAACCACTTAAAAAAACATAACCATGAAATTTTTTGGGAAAACTTTCCTCAGCACACTCTTTCTGCTCAGTTTTTATTGGATGCAAGCCCAGGAAATGGGGCTGGCGGGCTATTACAGCGACGAATTCCAGGGCAGAAAAACCGCCAGCGGCGAGCCTTACGACAAATCTGATCTCACCGCCGCCCACAAGACGCTTGAATTTGGTTCTTACGTACGCATCACGCGCCTCGACAATAAAAAATCTGTCGTGGTGCGCATCAACGACCGCGGGCCGTACATCAAAGATCGCGTGGTAGATATGTCGCGCAAAGCCGCAGAAGCGCTCGATTTGATAAGAGATGGCAGAGCGCAGGTGAAACTGGAAGTCGTGTCTAAGTCCGAACTTACCGCCGCACCGGAAAGTCCTGCTCCCGAAAAAAAGGAAGAGCTAACCGCAAAATCCGGTGAACCTGTTGCAACTGCGCCGGTAAAAATAGAACCGGAGAAAAAAACCGAGCCGGAAACTCCAAAAACCGTCCAGCCCGCAAAAACGGAAAAAACATCAAAAATTGCCGAAACGACGACAAAAGGCAAGGCAGTAACTTCACAGACTTACAAAGATTTCGGGCTGTATAAAATCCAGGTTTTAAAACCGAAAGAAGGAGGTTACGGCGTGCAGGTCGCCTCTTTGACGGAGTATGAAAATGTGCTCAAACAGGTAGCCGAATTGCAGGAAAATCATTTTAAAAACATACTCGTGAGCGTGGAAAAAGGCAAAGATGAAAAACCGGTGTATAAAATTATACTTGGGCCATTTCCCGATCTGCCGACTGCTACCAGCTACAAAGAAAATTTGAAAAAGAAGCACAAGATGGACGGCTTCTCGGTCAATCTGGAGGATATAAAATAAGAGTAAGCAGATTTTATAAATGCCAAAAAACGAAGCGGGCGGTTTTCATGAAAACCCGCCCGCTTCGTTTTTTTTTAAAAACCAGACCTCAGAAAGCGCCGCGATGGCGGCGGTTGTGTTTTTTGCGATAAATATTTTTGCTCGCGCGATTTTGCTTGCGATCCAGTTTGCGTTGTTCGCGGGGCGTGAGGTTACCGTCGCGCTCCATCCTCCGCTCTGATCTGCGAATGTGTCTTTGTTGTCTTTTAAGTTGATGTGCCTCGCCGCGGGTGATATCGCCGTCGCGTTTTCCTTTCCGGATGCGGTGCTGTTGGCTATGTTGGCGAATGTCGGTTTTGGGCGAGGGCGCCTGTGCTTCGGCGCTCATTGCAAATCCCAAAATAGCGATACCGATTAAAAAAAACAGTTTTTTCATGTCAAACGGATTTTGAATTAAAAGATGTCGTTTTGACTACCATAAACGCCGGCGTTTAAAAGTCGCCTGTTAAAATATTTTTAAAAGAATTTTTTCCCAAAAACCGAAATACGACCCGCCGGAAAAGCAACTTAGTCGGCAAAAGTCTGTCATTGGTCACAGAAATACTGCTCACGGCAAATTCGAAAATTACATTTGGCTATCAAAAATTTAATTTGCTCTTGTAAGCAAATCACCCACAAGCAATATTCGAGTAGTAATTTTTTTTTCATAACTGGTTTTTTCCCGAATTAGAGGGACTTCAAACCACTGATCTTCACCCGGTCAGTGGTTTTTTCTTTTTTAAAATCCTCTGGATTTTCGCAATCCTCCGTTTATTTACAGCCGTTTCGCGTTTTGAAAAAAATGCCGCCGGAAGGTGAAACATCTGTACGTATTTTCGTAAGATTGGAAACGCAGCAACACGGAAAAATTCTTTGAAAAATATCGGGGTGTAGCGCAGCTTGGTAGCGCGCGTCGTTCGGGACGACGAGGTCGCTGGTTCGAATCCAGTCACCCCGACCACACTCATCAGCCACCCTAGCTCAGTCGGTAGAGCAACGCATTCGTAACGCGTAGGTCGAGGGTTCGAGTCCCTTGGGTGGCTCTCCTCCCCATTAAAATATAAACTCTAAGAGCATTGATTATTTGTACATTGTTACGAATAATGAATTCATGTTTATATTGTGCTATGCTTTGATACTAATTGGTAGATATAAATAAAACTTTAAAACTAAAATGATAAAAAACTTTATAACCATTATCTTCCAAGTCCTCCTGATTCCGCTGGCAAATAGCCAAAGCAGCTATCAATATTTTTTTTTCGGGGGCGTAAGCATTACCAATGTGCATGAATTCTGGTACGGTGAGCGGTTGTTTTTTATCAGTCCGCCAAGACCTTATTACGAATTGAATTTTCACGGTGGCATGGGAGTGCAAAGAGCGCTTAATAAAAAATTAGACATCAGGCTTTGCCTAGGTTTTGAGCGAAAAGGCGCTGCACAAACCGGATTCAATCAAGAAAATGACAGCTTCGCTGATTTTGTCATCTTGCCGGCTTCAGTTTTCTATCGTCCAACGCGAAGCGAAATAGTAAAATTAGAATTTGGACTTTCTTCAAATATGTTAATACACGATAAAAATTTATTTGGGGAGGCATTCAGGACATTTGAATTTGCTTCTATTTTAGGAATAGAATTTAGAATAATAAAAAATTTATGTTTTGGTATGAGATGGATAGAGCCTTTCAACTACATGAAAGAAAACTCAAACTTATCTCCAAATCCTAATCCAATTTCTCTTGACTGGAAACAAAAAACCCAATCCTTTCAATTTTCCGGAATTTATCAATTGTCTTTATGAGCAAGGAATTTAAAATACTAACAACTTTGTTTTGCATTCTTCTTCTTGCAAAATTTTCGTCTTTTGCACAAAAAACAACTGTCAGGCTTCACTCTGGTCCAAATTTCTATTTTAAGGAAGGTAAAGTAATTCATAATGCGGATACTTTTCTTTTGGACTCCGAATCTGGTAGAATCGGATTTCAGGTTGGTTATGGTGTGGAATTCTATTTTAATAAAAAATGCTCCATTTTACTCGGACTTGAGTTTTCAAAAAGGAGCGTTGATGAGACAATAGCTCGGAATCTTTTTGAAACTTACGAGTCAATGTACATGAGTTTTCCTGCAAGTTTGCATTATGAATTTCTTCCGAAGTTTAAAGCAGGTTTTGGCGTTCAATACGATTATCTTGTTCACAAACGCCCGGGAACTTACGTTGACTTCGAAAAAGAAAAATCCTGGTTACGGAATTATGATATTGGGTTGACAGCCGGTCTGAGATACCGAATCGGTCATTTTGAATTGGATGTTAGCGGAGTTTATGGTTTGCTTTATATCGTAAATACTATGGATGACTCATCAGCGAGCTTCAAAGAAACTTCAAAAGCCAGATTATTCAAATTTGGAATAGCCTGGCTTATTGATTAAATGGATTGCGTTCGAATATTTTTCCACCCCGATTCATTTACATTCGCCATTCGAAAAATTCCCCACCCCTCATTTCACCTTCA
>CALMIT010000440.1 GCA_937864255.1 uncultured Saprospiraceae bacterium | reverse complement strand
GAACAGCAGCGTGTCGCTATTGCCCGCGCGCTCATGAACGAGCCCGCCGTCGTGTTTGCCGACGAACCCACCGGCAATCTTGACTCTGCCTCCTCGCAGGAATTTCACCAGTTGCTTTTCAAATTGCGCGATGATTTTAACCAGACCTTCGTCATCGTGACCCACAATAAAGAACTCGCAGCCATGAGCGACCGCATCCTCGAGATGAAAGACGGAAATCTTTGATGGATGTGAGATTTTTAGATTTTTAGATTTGAGATGATGAGATGTGAGACAAAGTCTCAAATCCAAAAGTCTTACGTCTTAAAATCTCACATCCAAAAATCTAAATTCACTTCCACCAATAAATCATATCGGGGAAAAGCGCGATAAGCAGGAGAAAAAGTAATTGTATCAAAACGAAAGGCAGAATACCGCGGTACAAATGTGCGGTAGTGACACTGGCTGGCGCGACGCCTTTCAAATAAAAAAGCGAAAAGCCGAAAGGCGGCGTGAGAAAAGAGGTTTGAAGATTCATGGCTATCAAAATACCGACCCAGACCAAATCCATTTCCATTTGTGCAAAAACGGGCGCTACCACAGGCACGATGATGAAAATGATTTCTATAAAATCTATAAAAAAGCCCGCCACAAAAATGGCAGCCATCACGAGAAACAAAAACAGGTTTGGCGAGAGGTTGGAAGTTTGAATCAGTTCGAGTAAAAACCTGTCGCCTTCCATGCCTCTGAAAACCAGTGAAAAAGTGGTGGCGCCCAGCAGGATCATAAAAACCATTGAAGTCAAAAAAGTAGTCTCGCGCGCCACGGAACGGAGCACTTTCAGGGAAAATTTTTTCTGAATAACCGTGAGAATGGTTGCTCCCAGAGCGCCGACGCCTGCGGCCTCGGTGGGCGAAGCCACGCCTGCGAAAATGGAACCCAGTACGGCAATTATCAACAATAAAGGCAGCAGAAAGGCTTTTAAAATCCTGCCAACCATGCCTTTTTCTTTAAAAGCATCTATTTCGGCAGACCGCATCGGCGGCGCTGAGTGCGGTCGAAAGAAAGCAATGCCGATAATAAAAAGGACATAAATACCAACCAAAAGTAA
>CALMIT010000439.1 GCA_937864255.1 uncultured Saprospiraceae bacterium | reverse complement strand
TCAGATCAATCTCAACGCTTTTGTTTACCGCGGCAAAAAATCGGGACCTACCCTGCTGGTGCTGGCAGGCGTACACGGCGATGAAATCAACGGCGTCGAAATCGTCCGCAGAGCTATCGCCGGCGGCATTTTCGAGCGGCTGACGCGCGGAAACGTGATAGCTATTCCGGTGTTGAATATTTTTGGCTTCATCAATTTTTCAAGAGACGTGCCTGATGGAAAGGACGTGAATCGCAGTTTTCCGGGCGAGTCTTCCGGCTCGCTGGCTTCGCGCGTGGCATTTACTTTTTCCAAAAAAATTTTGCCGCTGATAGATTTTGGAGTGGATTTTCATACGGGCGGCAGAAGCCTGTACAATTTTCCGCAGGTCAGATTTTCAAAAGGTCATCCGCAAAGTCTCGAAATGGCAAAAAATTTTGGTGCGCCGTTTTCTCTCGCGTCCAAACCCATCGCCAAATCTTTGCGCAAAACCGGCATAGAGCAAAACAAACCCATCATCGTTTTTGAGGGCGGCGAATCATTACGTCTGGACGGCCTTGCCATCCAAAAAGGGCTGGAAGGACTGCAAAACCTGCTGTACAAAAATGAAATGGCGGACAAAATTTCCGAACCAAAAACTACTGCCGTTTTTGAAAATACAAGCTGGGAGCGCGCGCCCCGCTCTGGTATTTTTGTGTGGTCAAAATCCTCGGGTACGCCGGTGAAAAAAGGAGAACCGCTCGGCTTCATCGGCGATCCTTACGGACAGGAAAAAATAATGATAAGGGCAAAAAAGGACGGATACATTGTCGGACACAACAACGCGCCTGTCGTTTCGCAGGGCGACGCGTTGTTTCATATCGCTTATTAAAAAATCACCCATTCATTTTTTCAAGTAAAAACGCCCGCGCTTTTTCAATCATCGTGTCCACGCCTTTCGCCTCATCTTCGGGCGATAATTCCACTTTAATGTCCGGCTCGATGCCGAGTTCAATATTGCGTCCTTTCGTATCAATCGTATAAGTGGTACTAAAACGAAACGGCCAGCCGTTGGGCAATTCAAAATAGTAAGGAATACCGCCGCCGCCGCCCGTTTTGTCGCCCATGAGCGTGACGTGCGGGAAGGCAGACATGATAGCCGGAAAAAAGGTGGAAGCGCTGTAACTTTTGCGATTCGTGAGTATGACCACGTTTTTGGTAAACCGTGTACCTTTTGAGGGCTTGATTTCATAATCAAAAGGGCCGTCAAAGTCATTTTTACCTTTTCCTGATTTATAATAAAATTTTGCGCCAAGCCGCGTCGTGTCGGCAAAACGCTCGGCAATTTTACGCACATTGTCCAGCTTGCCGCCGCCATTCGAGCGGATGTCAAAAATTACGGCCTTGCAATTTTTCAGATAGTCAAAAAGCGCGTTTAATTCGCCCGCTTTGATCGGAGGGGCGAAGCTCGCATAATAAACATAGCCGATGCTGTCGGGAAGAATCGTTGCCAAAAACGGCCCCGGACGCCAATGTTTCCTGCCGAGATAATTGCGCTCCAAAATGTTGAAATTAAAGTTGGAAGGATAATCAAGGTACCAGTCCCAGTTGCGCGCGTAATCCCAGTCGGTATCAATATTGACGTGCCCGTCTTCCAGTTCGCCCAGCATATTGCCCAGCACTTCAAAAAGCTCGTCGCGGGTCATTTCATTATCTATTTTGTCCGAATACTTTGTCTTTACCGAGTCCCAATCAATATTTTTAATTTCAAAAAGCGAATAGCGCTCCTCGATGGTTTTGCACAAATAATCAAAGTTTGATCTCGGCGTATCGCGCAGGTCTGGCCCCATAAAAATATCCGCGCAGGAAAACTGGCTGAAAAGTGCAATGGCAATAATATAGCGATGCATGAAAGCAGTCATTTTGAAAGTTTTCGGTGAAAAATTACAAATTCATAAGCGCCGTAAAGCGCAGGTTGTGGCGAAAGGCTTTCAGTTTTTGCATGTAGCCAAGTCTGTAAAATTGCAGTTCGTAAGCATAACGCAACTGGTTGCCGAGGCGAAGCGTCTGCGTGCCGGAACTTTCAAAATCCAGCGCCAGCATTTTGGGAAAAAACAAAAACAGGTGCCGCGGTTTGTAAAAATCCCAGCCCGGTTTTTCATAAGTGGGCGTGGTATATCGCGGCCGTACGCCCCAGCCAATCAGGGGTACGTGAAAGTACATTTCATATTGCCAACTGTCAGAATCATCAGGATACAAAACGTTGTTGAAGACAAGACCCAGCGTAGTCAAAATATCAAAAGAAGTATTCCGCTCATTATTCCTGTTTGACAAATTCATCTTTATTGCAAATCCAATAAATTTTGCTCCGCCCTCCCTGCTGCCGTTTCTGAAACTATTGATTTCATTGTAGGAAAAATTTGAAAACGACATACTGCCGGCGTATGGAGCATTATTGCGCAATCCGCCACTAAAAAAACCTATTTCCGATCTTCCGTATTTTTCGGCAGTTTGGTTTTCGTAACCCAGTCCGCCGCCAAAAATCCAGCCGCTGTAAGACAAAGGCGAGTAATAATTATCCCTGGCGGCATAGCGCCCGAATGAAGCTGAAAATGCAAGCGACTTGCGGGAATCCGGAATTTCAAACTGAGCCTGAACCTGGCTCAAAAAACCAAAAAATAAAAGCAAAAACCAGAAATTCCGGTTTTTTAAAAGTAGTATTTGCATCGTGTGGTTGGAAGTTGATTCGTTTACAAATATCAGATACCTTTTGGTTTTGGCAAGTTTTGAAAGTTTAATAGCGCTATTTTTTAGGTTTAAACTGCCATTTTGCCTGATTTTAAATCCTTTTTCTAAATTCGACCTAAAATCGTTTTTGATTTTTTTAAAATCAACCGTATGCAAATTTTAAAATTTATCAGCGCTTTGCTGCTCACCTTCCTGTTGCTTTATTTTCTTGATAAACCGCTGAATATCAAAGAAAAAAGCATTCCGCCCATTGCGCGTTTTTTCAATCCGTTCAGCGGATTTTGGCAAAATGCCGAACCCGCCGGTTTTAAAATGCCTTCAAAATCCATCCGCAACACGTTTTTGAAAGGTAAAGTGGAAGTAGCTTTCGACGAGCGCCTGGTGCCGCATATTTTTGGCGAAAATATTGCCGACGTACTTTTCGTGCAAGGTTATATCACCGCGCAAAACAGGCTTTGGCAAATGGATATTTCCACGCGCGCCTCGGGCGGCAGGCGGACCGTGTCCTTCTCGGTGGTGACGGGGACGGCGTCGGCGTCGGCGGCGGCCTCGATCAGGCGCATCACGGTGTCGGCGCGGTAGGGCTGGTGGTCGGGGAACG
>CALMIT010000438.1 GCA_937864255.1 uncultured Saprospiraceae bacterium | reverse complement strand
TTCGGAATGCCGGCCTTTTTTACCGCCCGATTGCATCCAGGGATTTGCGGGAATTTGCAAAGTCGCTTCTTCAAAAATTGCTTTCATCCGCGCAGAAATTAGCGGGCGTATTTTTTCCAAATCAGCGCCGATGCCTGCTTTTGCCATAGTGCGATCTAGTTCGTCGGCTTCCGTGAGTTCGCCCGAAAACATCCACAAATCGTCCAAAGCGGTTTGCATTTTTTCGTGACTGACCTCGGTGCCGTCGCCGAGCCTGATGACCCACTCCGAACTGTAACGGAGGCGATAAGTAATTTCTTTCAATGACTTTTGAGCGATAGCCCAGTCTTCATTAGGCTGCTCGACAAGCAGTACATTTTTGAATTCGTCCACATCGCGAAAATAGGCGATGTCGTCTTCACTTCTGCCTTTGCCTTCTATTTCTGCGGCATATTGATACCAACTCCGCGTCTGACCGATGAGGTCAAGTGCAATGTTGGTGATGGCAATGTCTTGCTCTAAAACCGGCCCGTGTCCGCACCATTCCGAAAGGCGTTGTCCCAAAATCAGCGCATTGTCGCCGAGGCGGAGTAAATATTGAAAAAGGTCGTTTTTATCTGGCATTTTTTACTTTTAAAAAGTAATCAAAACTACATGTGTTTGACTTCGTCCGGAAGATCGTAAAAAGTCGGATGGCGGTACACTTTGTCTTTTGCCGGTTCGAAAAAAGGATCGCTCTCGGCAGGATCGCTGGCAGTAATGTGTGCAGATTCTACCACCCAAATGCTGACGCCTTCGTTGCGGCGGCAATACACGTCGCGCGCATTTTCGATCGCCATTTGTGCGTCGGCGGCGTGAAGGCTGCCTGCGTGTTTATGACTCAACCCGTTTTTGCTGCGGATAAAAACTTCCCAAAGAGGCCACGATTTCATTGTATAAAATCTTTTATTTTAAAAAAGGCATCAGGCTACTTTCGTAGCGGCTGATTGCATACTTCTGTTTTGTCTTTTTTCGGCGTAAGCTAATGCAGCTTCGCGCACCCAGACGCCGTCTTCCCAAGCTTTCACGCGGTCTTTCAAACGCTGTTTGTTGCAGGGGCCGTTGCCTTTTACTACCTGCCAGAATTCGTCCCAGTTTATGACGCCAAAATCATAATGTCCGCGCGCTTCATTCCATTTCAGGTCCGGATCGGGCAGGGTCATGCCCAGTACTTTTACCTGCATCACGCAGGCATCCACAAATTCCTGGCGGAGTTCGTCGTTGGTTTTGCGCTTTATTTTCCACCGCATACTTTGTTCGGTATGTTGCGATTC
>CALMIT010000437.1 GCA_937864255.1 uncultured Saprospiraceae bacterium | reverse complement strand
CGGCATACCGGCAGGAAGTGGGGCGCGAATTTTATTCGCCCTTTTACGGCGGGGTGGAAATGCTGCTGTACATTGGCGGATTTTGGGCTTGTCATTATTTTGCCTACCGCTATATCCGCTCCAAAAGTCTGCAAAACAAAAACCCGCAGGTGCCTGCTGCCGCACTGCAAGTAGCTTGGCTCAAGCGCATGGTAAAAGTGCTCTTCGTCCTTTTTTTCCTGAATGCGGCGTATATCCTGACCGACTTTTTTTCTTATGAAATCTTCGGACTCAACCTGCACCTGCTGACCGGCTTCGGTCATGTGGGCAGCCTCTCTCTGGCTTCCATGCTCTATTGGCTGACTTTTAACGGATGGGTGATGCGGAGGGTGTGAGGGGGATGATAGTTTAGATGGCTAAGTAATTGAAACCTATTTGTAATCTTAAATTATTTCAAAATGCTCTAAAGTAAAATCCAACCACCTATTCACTTTGTCAATTTTAGCAATACGATCTTCTATCCAATCTTTTCCTAGTATATTTTTGTTTTGGTCTGTTTTTCCTGTGTGGATTAAATAATTGTTTTCTTCAAATGAAAAGTTTGGATTGTTTTTTAGATAGTCATACATTTTTATTTGAATGTTATAGTATTGATGATCGTTTAATCCCAAGTTGTTTTGTTCTGTAACTCTTAATTGTAAGTCTATCCTTTTTTTCGTTCCGCCACGATGTGTACTTACATAAATATCAGTATGATGGAAAATTAAAAAGATTAATGTTTCAAATTGGACAGGTGACAAATAGTTCAATCGGTCCTCAGTTTTAATTTTTAGCTTTTCTCCAAGAAGTATAGAATCTGCAATTTGTTTAATATTTCCAGTAAATTTTTCGATTGTTTTTCTATTATATGCCTGGTTTGCACTTAAGGTCGATAAAATTTCGGGACAATCTTCTTTTTTCAGAGTTTTTAGTAATTTCGATTTTCTTATTTTTGGTATGATTTTATAGTTTTCTCTTGCCGGAAGTTCGTTTGGGGATTTAGCTTTTTCGATGGGTTTATAAATATAAATATCATCTTGATGAAAAATCCAAAAGCACGTATTTTTGGATTCACTTTCCATAAAGTAATTAATCTGCTTTCTATTTCTGGAATCATTAATTAATAGATAATGATTAGGGTAATCTTCCGCTCTCCAATTTTCAAAGAAGATTTCTAATTCAATTTCAGATGAATTATTTTTCCTCAAATGTTCCTCGAATAATTCATTACTCGTACCGTATTTAAAATAATAATGTTCCATTTTTCATTTGTTTAAGATTATTAATTCTTTATTCTCTTCACTACAAATCCACAGCCAAAACTGTATTTATGCTGCGTATACTTGTAGAAAATTTAAAAAAAACCAACCCATCCGCCCAACGAAGATAACACCCACATCGGAGTAATCAAACATGCCAGCCTGCAAACTTTTGTGAAGTCAAAAGCTGAATTTTTCAAAAGTATCGCCATTGAATT
>CALMIT010000436.1 GCA_937864255.1 uncultured Saprospiraceae bacterium | reverse complement strand
CGTGGGGCGCTGCGGTGAAAAACCATTTTCCGAAACCCCGCCGGTGAGCAAAAGGCGGATGTATGCGTTTGGCGTATCGTTATGTTTTACGAGTTGTAAAATAATCCCGCGCAATTCTTCTTTTGTAAAATTCAAATCCAAATCCATCAGCTGCGCCGAATTTTCAAAACGACTCAGATAATCTTCCACGAAAAGCGGAACACCCCGGATGACCGGAAAGAAATCAAAAATGCCGTACCCGCGCAACAGACCGAGGTCGTGCACGTGTACTTTCGCCTCTGCTTCCGGCACAAATGTGCCGTCCATCCAATACCAGGCAGCCATAGATTTTAGTTATTTTGGCTTGAAAATAAGCAGAAATACAGATTCACAAATCGCGAATGAAAATGGATTTTATAAAAACTTGCCGACTGTGCTTTTTTATGCTTCTTCTTTTTTCGTGTAAGGAAGAAAAACAACCGTAT
This sequence comes from uncultured Saprospiraceae bacterium, assembly GCA_937864255.1. GTDB lineage: Bacteria > Bacteroidota > Bacteroidia > Chitinophagales > Saprospiraceae > JAGQWW01. The sequence continues at coordinate 21,699 of CALMIT010000436.1, read as the reverse complement.
ATCATGGGGCATGAATATCCTTTTGATCTCGAGATATTTGGACCATATAATTGTGATGAAATAGAAGAAATATTCGATTCGGTTTTTTTGGCTCCTTTAGATAATGAAATGTGGGAAGTGCTAAATTCCAATTCAATTTTGGAAGCAAAAGGAGAAGTTTATGTTTCCAAATTTGAAAATAAAGGTAAAGATGATATAATTTTTGGCAGAGAAGAACCTTGGTTAGGAATTACTCTATTACAAACATATTTCAGATTCGATAGTTTTGGATTTTTAAGATATGACAATGTGAATAGTGGAAATAGTAATGAATGGGCCCCTATAGTTTATGATACAGTTTGTTCTGGTGAAAATAGATACAGCTTTATTTTTCGGGAAGAAAAAGGCGCGTTTGATGAATTTGATTACTGTGTTATAACTTATTTCTATGAAGAGTTTCAGTCAAATTACACTGATAGCTTAAATGAAAACACTGATTTTCAATATCTTCATGATAAATACCCTCATGTTTTCTCTTATGTTTATTTTTTAGGACATCCTTACTTTCTTTTTAAAAAGAATAAAAATAAATTCGAAAAAGGCGATTACCAGCTCTTTGAACAAGAGCTCAAAAAAACTTATGAATTCTACAAAGACAAACCGGAACTTTTTAAAAAAAATAGATTCAAAGAATAAAACTATCATGAAGACTTTTTTAAAAATAATCATCTTCCTATCCTGTTTCATCGCCTGCAAAGAAAAACAAGTACCAGTGCAGGTGGATCAAGAATGTGAGAAGCATTTTGCAGAGTATCCTCTTGATATGGAACTACTGGGTCCGTTCGAATATGACAGAGCTTCGGAAATGATAGACTCTTTGGTACTCCTTTCCGAATTTCAAGAGCCTAAAAGCGGATTTCCTTATAAAGAATGGAAGGATAAGTATTATATTGTTAAACTTACAAACGTATCACCAAAAGATACTCTAAATATTGGTGTTTATTCAATGAATAACCACTTCGATCTCAAGTGGGCCTTATTTAGAAGAGATAGCATTGGTTATTTGCGCAATTGTGCTGGAATAATAATGATTAGTGAATATGATCAGAATGGTAAACTTATCCCAGGCACTATTTCTTACCATATTGCAGATACTGGAAGATATTTAACCGTAGCAGAAGAAGGTGATTTGGTTATTTTTCATGGTATGGAAATAGAATCCAAATTTTTTGACGAACTGAATCTTTCGGAGGAAAATAGCCAAAAAAGATTTCGGCACCCGATTTTCGCCTATGTGAAAAGGAAAAACAGACTGGAGAGAGTAGATTTTTGTACGCTTGATTTGGAAAATGAACTGAAGAAAACAGAAGAATTTTATACAGGGAAGGACGCATTAAAGGAGAAAGCCAATCGCCCTTGCTACAGTAGCCCCGAAGAAATAGAGGGAGAAAAGATTAATTAATTCTCCCAAGGGGCTTCCCTATCCACACACGAATCATATAGCTACTAAAAAACGGCGATATTGTAGCCCATTATGAGTCTATTATTCTTTTGAATTTTTCTGAAAGATATTTGAAGCTTGATACCCACTCAGATACGCAGGCTTCTTTTTAATTCTTGAACACCACTTTAATAATAAACTTATTTGATAAATAATGAGTGAGCAGTTTGAACTATCTATTGTCTTTAATGATAGAATTGATTTAAAGTTTTGGATTGAAAACTTCCATATTTGTTATGGTAAAAACCATTATTTTAAAAATTTAGATTTTTTTATCTCGAAAGAAATAGTTTTTAATGAATTCAATTATTCCAACTTATGGATATATGAATTCTCCACAGATGCTAGATGTCTTTTTCAAAGAGATAATATAATTGATAGTATATTAATCTTATTGGACACTATTATTTCCATCGATCAAAAATTTAATATTAAGTATGCAATCGGAAATATTGAGACAAATAGTACTTTCTTACTAAATAATCAGAATTTACTAAAACCGACAACGGAAATGATACTTAGGTCTTCGTTGATCTTTGTTCCGGATCATGTAATTGAGGAATTAGAAATTAATTTGTACCACATAGTATTTAATAAACAAAGAATATTTAGCTTATTTAACCCAACAACGGGTATTCTTTTTTCTTCCGAGTGTGAAAAATACTTAATAATGAAAGATTCAATTCGATAAGTAAAACCTTTTGCGACTTAGAATTTGTTTAATGAAAAAAATATTTTCCCCCTCAAAATCACCCTGTCCACCATATCACTGCCGAAAGCATAAGGCAGGTAAGCTATCGAAGGCATTTTTTTCGTGATAAAAAGGCTGGCTATTTTTCCACGGGCGATGCTGCCGTACTCTTTTTCCAAATCCATGGCGAATGCGCCGTTGAGCGTGGCGGCGTTGATGGCTTCGGCGGGCAGCATGCGCATTTTGATGCAGGCGAGCGAAAGTACAAAGGACATTTTGCCCGAAGGCGTGGTACCCGGATTGAAGTCAGTAGCCAATGCCACCGGCAGTCCGGCATCCAGCATTTTTCGCGCCGGCGGATAATGTTGCTGATTGAGGAAAAAAGGCGCGCTGGGCAGCAGCGTCGCTATCGTGTCCGAGTTTTTCAGGGTTTCGATTTCTTCTTCGGTCAGCACTTCGAGGTGATCTACGGAGCGGGCTTTGTGTTTCACGCCGGCTTCGATGCCTCCGAGACTGTAAAACTGGTTGGTATGAATCTTCGCCGGCAGTCCGTAACGCGCTCCGGCTTCGATGATCTGTTCGGTTTCGGCTACCGAAAAAGCTACTTTTTCACAAAACACGTCAATGTAGTCCGCCAGTCCTTCGCCGGCGATTTTGGGCAACATTTCACGGATGATCAAATCAATGTACGCAGCGCGGTTTTGCCGGTATTCCATCGGCACGGAATGTGCGCCCAGGAAAGTCGACTTCACAGCGAGGCGGCTGTTTTCTTTGAGCCGGCGGATGACGCGCAGCATTTTCAGTTCACTTTCTACCGTGAGTCCGTAGCCGCTTTTTATCTCAATAGCGCCGGTGCCGAAGCCCGCTACTTCCTGTAGCCGTTCCATGCTTTTTTCGTAAAGCAACTCCTCGTCCATCGCCTGTAATTTGCGGGCGGAGTTCAGGATACCACCGCCCCGCGCGGCAATTTCTTCGTAAGAAAGTCCTTCGATGCGGTTGACAAATTCTTCCTCGCGGCTGGCAGCAAAAACGAGGTGCGTATGCGAATCGCACCAGGCGGGAAAAACAAAACGCCCAGTCGCGTCAATCACTTCATCTGCGCGGTCGGGACAGTTTTCCATCGCGCCGAAGTCTTTTATTCTTTCATTTTCAATCAAAAGAAAAGCGTTTTCGAGGCAGGGCAGGTGCTTCATAGCAGCGCCTTTGAGGGGCTTTTCTGCGGAAGCATCCTCGCATACCTGCACCAGGCTTTTTATGTTTTTGATTAAAAGAGAGTTCATGAATGACGATTTTCTCGAATGACGAGTGACGAATAAAAATTCACCATCTAATCCTCACATTATCAAATCAGCACATCAGCAAATTATCACATCAATAAATGAGTAATTATCTTCTCGATAGGCAGACTTTGCTGCTCGCCGCTTTCCATATTTTTAAAAGCCAGATTGCCGGTTTGCATTTCATTATCGCCGATCAAAATGACGTAAGGAACTTTGCGGGCATTGGCGTAATTCATCTGCTTTTTGAGTTTGGCAGGTTCGGGATAGAGGTCGGCATTGATGCCGGCGGCGCGAAGTTGGGTCAATTTTTCAAAAGCAAATAAATGGGCGGCTTCGTCGAAAGCGATTAAAAGCACCGCGAGGTTTTCGGGATTATTTGCCGGGAAAAGATTCAACTCTTCCATCACGTCGTAAATGCGCTCGGCGCCGAGAGAAATACCGACACCCGACATATCGGGCATCCCAAAAACGCCGGTCAGGTCGTCATAACGGCCGCCGCCACCAATGCTGCCCATTTCCGCATTTTTGGCTTTTACTTCAAAAATACAGCCGGTGTAATAATTGAGTCCGCGCGCAAGTGTGGGGTCAAATTCAAGAGTGTTTTTAAGCGGATTTTTTGCCAAATAAGTATGAATGGTTTCTAATTCTTCGACTCCTTTTAGACCCGTTTCACTTTGTCCGAGCAGATTTTTTAATGCAGCTAGATTTGTCGTTTTCAAAATCGCAGCTATTTTTTCAAAAGCACTTTCGCTGATACCGCGTTCCAGCATTTCTTTTTTCACACCCTCCAGTCCGATTTTGTCCAATTTATCAATGGCGATGGTCATGTCCATAAATTTGTCGGCGCAGCCCGCCACCTCCGCCATTCCCGCCAGTACTTTTCTGTTGTTGATTTTAATGATCACTTCCAAACCGAGTTTGGCAAACACCTCGTCATAAATCTGCCCCAACTCCGCTTCGTACATCAGCGAACCCGACCCCCCCCCGCCCACATCGCACGGATAAAATTCCTGATAGCGGCCCTTCTGCGGCCGGTCGGCCCGCCACACCGGAGCGATGGCGTAGCGCTTGAAAGGGAAAGCCAAATCATTTTGATACATCACCACGTAGCGGGCAAAAGGCACGGTCAGGTCGTAGCGCAAACCGCGTTTGGAAATCGAAGCGATAAGCGCGTTGGAGTCGCGGTTGGTGAGTGCGGCTTCGTCGGCTTTCGCCAAAAAATCGCCATTGTTGAGTACTTTAAAAAGTAGTCTGTCGCCTTCTTCGCCGTATTTGCCGGTCAGGGTAGAAAGGTTTTCCATCACCGGCGTTTCGATAGGCAGATAGCCGTATTTGATAAAAACCCGGCGAATGGTATCAAAAATGAAATTGCGCTTGATGACCTGGTCGGGCAAAAAATCGCGGGTTCCTTTCGGGATGGATGGTTTCATTTATACGCTGATTGGTTATGATTTTTATGAATTTAAAAACCTTGAAATTTTACTCGAATTATTCATTTTCCGGTAATCGCCCGTATTCAACTTTTCGCCAATTGCTGAACACTCTTCTTTTTATCTGGAGCTTTTCGTCATTTCCGAAGTTGAAAAGCAAACCAACTTCGATGGGTGTCGCCCGCAGATAATTTACCAACTGGACTTCATGTATTTCCTGTATCTCCGAAACGGATTTCAATTCGACAATGACGATATCGTTTACAATCAAGTCCGCCCGAAAATCTCCCACCAATTCACTTTTGTAAAAAACAGAAATGGGAGATTGTGTATCTACTTTTAAATTATTTTTCCTCAATTCAATCGCCAGAGCCTTTTCATAAACCGATTCCAAAAACCCCGGACCACCAAAATAATTATACACTTCAAAGGCGCTGCGGATGATCTTCTCGGTCAAGTCGGTGTGTTTAAAGTTTTCCATGATTTATGATTTAGTTTAAAAAATATAGCCGCTTTTTCTACATAGATCAATGGAGGTTTTCATGAACAAATACCATTTGTTATTTCATAAAAATCTTAAAAAATCCGCGTCTCAAATCACCGGAGTAAACTGCTTCAAAAAGCGAACGTCGTTTTCAAAAAAGAGGCGGATGTCGTTGATGCCGTAAAGCATCATCGCCTGCCGCTCAATACCCATGCCGAATGCGAAGCCGGTATATTTTTCGCTGTCAATGCCGCAGTTTTCCAGCACCTGCGGGTCCACCATACCACAGCCCAGCACTTCCACCCAGCCGCTGTATTTACACACATTGCAACCTTTTGCATTGCAAATGAAGCAGGAAACATCCATCTCCGCGCTCGGCTCCGTGAAAGGGAAAAAAGAAGGTCGCAAACGAATGCTGACATCAGCGCCGTACATTTCTTTGGCAAAGTAAAGCAGCGTCTGTTTCAAATCTGCGAAGCTCACATTTTCATCCACATACAAACCTTCCACCTGGTGAAACTGCGCGTGCGAGCGAGCGGAAATGGTTTCGTTGCGGTACACCCTGCCCGGCGCAATGATGCGAACGGGCGGTTTCTGATGCGTCATCACCCGCGCCTGCACGGAAGAAGTGTGCGTACGCAGCAACAATTCCGCGCTATTTTTCAGGTAATAAGTGTCCTGCATATCGCGGGCAGGATGGTCTTCGGGCGTATTCATGGCGGTAAAATTGTGCCAGTCGTCCTCTATCTCGCGATCATCGGCTACTACAAAACCAATCCTTTCAAAAATGCGGATGATGCGCTCCATCGTGGTGGCGATTGGGTGGCGACTGCCCAATTCGATAGGCTCGGCAGGCGCTGTGAGGTCTATGTCGGCCGCGGCCGCGCCGGAATCGGACGCTTCGAGCGTTTCCTGCAATTGTTCAAATTTTGCTTCCGCAGCCTGCTTGGCTTCGTTGACCAATTGCCCGAAATCTTTTTTCAGTTCGTTGGCAATGTTGCGGATTTCGCCCATCAGCGGCTTCAAAATATTTTTCGTACCCAGGTAGGTCAGCCTGAATTGCTCGATTTCTTCTTTTGTTTTTGGAGCGGCTTGTTCGATGTCTTGAATTACTTGCCGTACTTTAGCAAAAATTTCCTGTGCCATGAAAAAATTTAATTTGGTGGGCAAAGGTAAAGGTTTTGAAAGGATTAAACTATTCAAATTCAGTGATGAAAAGAGGACTTTAAAAAATAGCAAATATGTTTGTTTCGGGCTTTAGTTTTATTCGCAATGCTGTGAAGTACGATTATCCGGTTGTGGAAGCAATTACTTCTGTTTTGCCGCTTTGTGATGAATTTGTAATCGCCGTCGGCAATTCGGACGACGCCACACTTCAATTGATTCAATCCATCCAAAATCCGAAAATCAAAATTATAGAAACCGTGTGGGACGACTCGCTGCGCGAAGGCGGGCGGGTGCTGGCAGCCGAAACAGACAAAGCTTACCGCGCCATTTCCGACAAGGCCGACTGGTGTTTTTACATTCAGGGCGACGAGGTTTTGCACGAGAAATATTTGGAAAACATCCGCCGCGCGATGACGCTTTTTAAAGACGACAAAAAGGTGGACGGGCTGTTATTCGACTACCTGCATTTTTACGGTTCGTATGATTTTGTGGGCAGCGCCTCCCGCTGGTACCGCCGCGAGGTGCGCGTGATCAGGAAGGATGCTTCATTTTACAGTTACCGCGACGCGCAGGGATTTCGAAAAGGCGACAATCAAAAACTAAATGTAAAACGCTCCGATGCTTTCATCTATCACTACGGCTGGGTGCGCGATCCGCGTGCGATGCAGCAAAAAAATGAGTCATTTCACAGACTGTGGCACAGCGACGAATGGGTGGATAAAAACATAGCCAAAGCTGCGGAATTTGATTATTCGGGTATAGATGCGCTGGAAAAATTTGAAGGCAGTCACCCGGCGGTAATGCAGGAGCGCATTCGGCGCAAAAACTGGCGGTTTGATTTTGATATTTCTTTTAATTCTTTGAAGCTGAAAGACAGGCTGCGCAAAAAAGTGGAAAAATGGACGGGCTGGCGACCTGGTGAGTACCGCAATTACAGGCTTTTGAAGTGAGTCAGTCGTTTTCGTCAAAAGCTGCCACGATTTGTATCATCAACTGCACGTCTTCAAAAAACTCTCTCACCAAATCAAAACTCACATTGGATTGAAAAAGAAAAGGCTCCAACATATCTTTGGGTTGCGTGACGGCGATGTAAATATTTTTTTCAAGAATGGAAATGTAAATTTCTTTGCCGGTGCGCTGGCGATAGCCGGTCAGCGCCTTTTGCATGTCGGGCGAAAGGATGGCTCTGAAAGGCGCGTCAGGCGTAGCGTAGGTGAGGAAGAGTTCCCGGTACTCCGATTCGGGCAAAGACGCGTCCACGTTTCTGCCGCCCAAAAGATCAAATGCTTTAATAGAACGCGAGAGGTATTGGCGAAATTCGCGGGGCAAAATGAGCAGAGAGCCGGTCTGATCCTGTTTGAATTCGGATTTTAAAAACACGCCCCTGAAAACGTAATTGAGCCGGTTGCGCACTTTTGAAAACTCCCGCACATTCAACTCACACATTTCAAAAGGTAGTTCGCCGATTTTGCCTTCGATGCGGTCTTCGCCTTCGTACTCGTCTGCCGAGGTGACAAATATTTTGCTTTCCAGGAAAACCGCTTTTGGGATGAATTTTTTAGGCATGTATTTCAGTGTGCCGTAATTCACGTCATTGTCCATAAAGTCGAGCACCAGATTGACCACATGCGGTTTGAAAGTGCTTCTGAATTTTTGCGCCCTGTAAACGAGATAAACGATATAAATGCCCACAGGTATTAGCATGGCAAAAGTCAGGGCAAGTACGTCAAAATACAAACTAAGTGCGAAAACGGCGATCAAGACCAAAACCGAAAAAAACAAAAGCCGCAGCAGGCGGCGGCGCAGCCGATCCATCCGCATCAATTCCGGGTGAATGGAGTGGTTGTAAAAAATCCGAAAAGCTTCCAGGTTTTGCGCAGTCATTTTGCATCCGGTTAAAAAGCCCAAGGTCTCAAATTTCTCTTTTTTCTTAAAAGGAAAAAATACCACACAACCCCGAAGGCAAAAAAAGCGACTTTTCAATCGGGCAATTCACATTCTGCTTTCGCGTTTTGCAAGCCCGAGTGCTTTAAAATTAAAGTCTTGTAATTAAAAAAACCTTGTATTTTTGCACCCCTATGAATCGGACCTTCTATTTTTTCTGTCTTTTTGGTTTTTTTTCAGTGCTTTCATTAAGCAGTTGCCGCACCGAGTTTGAGCGTGTACGCGTGAGCGGCAATACCGATTTGATTTATAAAAAAGCATTTGAGTACAATGAAGAGGGAGATTACTTGAAAGCCCAGACGCTTTTTGAATTGCTGATACCGGCTTACAGGGGAAAGAAAGAGTTGGAGCAGATTTATTTTACCTACGCCTACACTTATTTTTACGAGAAGAAATTCCTGCTGGCGGCTTATTATTTTGACAACTTTTCGACTACTTTTTCGGCAAGTCCCCTGAGGGAAGAAGCTGAGTTTATGTCTGCTTATTCGCACTACTCTATGTCGCCCGGCTACCGCCTTGACCAGACTTATACCAAAAAGGCGATTGACGATTTTCAGCTTTTTATCAACACTTTTCCGGAAAGCGAGCGTGTAACCGACGCCAACAAACTGATAGACGAATTGCGTCTGAAACTGGAACAGAAAGTATTTGCCGAAGGCGACTTATATTTTAATCTCACGCAATACCAGGCAGCCATACTTACTTTTGAAAATATGCTGAAAGATTTTCCTGAGACCCGCAGATCCGAACAGGTACGGTATCTTATCACAAAGGCGTCTTTTCTTTTAGCAGAAAATAGTATCGCAGCCAAACAGGAAGAACGCTACCAGATAGTGCAGAAAAAAACCTTGGAGTTTTTGAATAAGTATAAAAATTCAACTTATTCGGAAGAGGTGCGTTCGATGAATGAAAAATCTTTGATAAAAATAAAATCTTTTGAAAATGAGCGATATCAAAACCAAAGTGCAGGGTCTGGATCCTAATCTCCATGCACGTGATTTAAAGCAATTTGTTGACGGTACGGCGAATGTTTATGAATCATTGGCTGTCATTGCCAAGCGTGCGCGCCAGTTGGCAGTGGATCTGAAACACGAATTGCATGAAAAGCTGGATGAATTTGCCGTCAATCCCGAAACAATCGAGGAGGTCACGGAAAATAAAGAGCAGATTGAAATTTCCAAATTTTATGAGCGCCTGCCCAATCCTTCCGTGATTGCTACGGAGGAGTTTTTGAATGGTGAGATTCACTTCCGTTACACGAGTGATAAAAAGAAAAAGCAATAACTTTTTTTGAAAAAGTTTGAAAATAAAAAACCGCCGCGGACATGAGCGTCGCGGCGGTTTTTTTATTTGTTCGGGGCTTATTTATCCTTCCTTTCCGCCCTGCAAAAAGTCCTGATACTCGCGTAATTCGTCCCATTTGCCCTCGGCAGCGAGGCCTGCCTGTTTGGGCCATGTACTCGGATCGGCGAGGCGATAGCGTTCGCCACCTTTTTCAAGAATGGCACTGATAGACTCTTCCGAAACGTTTGCCAAATCCGACCAGGATTTTATTCCATTGTCTTTGAGCAATTGTTCGATTTTAGGACCAATGCCTTCGATAACTTTCAGATCGCTCGGCCCCGATTTTACGCCCATCATTTTCATGAGCATTTTTTCGTATTTCGAGTCATTTTCAAAATCGCCTACGTTTTCGCGACCGGTATCGAGGAATTTTTGATATTGAATCAATTCGTCCCAATTACCCTGATTGGCAAGCTCGGCTTGCTTGGGCCAGGTAGAAGGGTCGTTGATGCGGTAATTTGGTCCGGCTTTGTCCAGAATTTCTCTTAATTCTTCGGCTGATTTTCCGGCTAAAACTGCCCAGGAACTAATGCCCGCGTCGTGAAGCACTTGTTCAATTTTAGGCCCGATGCCTTCGATAATTTGCAAATTGGAATCGGCAAACAACGCTTTTGATGCAGCAGCTTTTGGCGCCGCTTTTCCTGCGGCAAAACCTGCTGCCGCAGCGCTCAGCTTGTTTTCCATAATTGCTTTATCTGCTTCGCAGTTATTGAGGGCTGCCTTGAGCGCGGCATTATCTTTCGAAAGTTCGTCGTATTTGTATTTGAGCGCGGCAAACTCTTTTTCAAGATTTATCAGCGCAGCGTGTTGTTCATTTTTTTCGGCTTCCAGCCCGGCAACCATTTTTTTATAACCGTACCAAAGCAGGTAGCCCAAAAGCAGTCCGAGCAAAAATGCGCCCAGCAATGCGAGAAGTATGAACCATGTGTGTTCGGAACATCCGATTTTCATTGCTTCCAACATAGTATTATATTTTTATTGATGAATAAAATTATTTGATTAATCGCACTTCTACCCTGCGGTTGTCGTGCCTGCCTTCTTCCGTGTCATTGGATGCGACGGGCTGTGATTCGCCTTTCGAATCCGTTGTAATCTGGTTTGCGTTTACGCCGCTTTTTACCAAAATATCTTTGATGGCTCCGGCGCGACGTGCGCCCAGTTTCATATTTTCATCGGCTTCGCCCACATTATCTGTGTGCCCGGTGAGCGATACCTTTTCGTTCGGATTTTCTTTGAGCCGCGCCGCCAGTTTTTGTAAATATTCTTCCACCGAGGGGTCATAATCCTTTTCGGTAGAATTGGATGGGAAACGGATGATGATGCGATCGGCCAGTTCTTCGACTGTTTTGCGTTCGCCTTCCATCCAGTTTAATTCGGCAGCTTCAAAATAGGCCGTTTGCGCATTTTCGGGCGCTGTGACCAGGCGCGCGCGCAGTTTGATGCGGTCGTCCGGTACCGGTGGTGAAAAGAGCGCTTTGATTTGCGCTGCTCTCGCAAGCCCCATGTTGTCGAAGCCTTGCGGAGCGGGTTCGCCTTCAAAATAGTAACCGACGATTTCCAGCATGTTGGTTTCGTTCATGCTGTCAACAATACTCTGTTTGTACGCGTCAAAACCAGGATTGGTAAATGCAGTGGCATCAGACCATTTAAAGTCTAACGGATAGCGTTTGGCTTCCTGAACCGGAGAAACCGGCTGCTCGGTTGCCTGCCCGCATCCATAACAAACCTGAACCAACTTACAGGTATAATACCAGTGACAAAACCAAAACCACAGTAGTGTAGCCAACAGAGTAAGGAGAATACTAAGTCCTTTGCTCATAGTTTGTGGTTTGTTGTGAAAAAATAAGAAATGCCTCCCTTCAAAAGGGTCAGTAAACTAAGGTGTACGTTGTAAAAATAGCGAAATAGATTTGTACTTTAAGGAATTGGAGGTATAAAAAACCGCCTGATTATAGCGCAGGAATGGATGAAAATGGCTTTTTTGAGCCTTCAGGAGAATAATGCGAGTAAAAAAGTGACAACTGTCATGATAAAACCGAGCATGAAGACATTATAAGAAATGCTCAGATAGCGATATTTTTTATCCAAAACTTTTCCAAGATAATAAAGGTCGCGCGTCATATTACCTAGCAAAAGGCTTCCGTCTTTGAAAAGTTCGTCCATGGATGTTTCATATTTTTCAACATCCAGGTGGACAAAGTTTCCGAAGAAAATAAGGTTTCGCTGTATTTTTTCGGGTTCGTCGGCGGGTTCGTTTAGTTTGGTCACTTTGGGGCGTGCGGACAAAACGGCAAATATCAACGAGGTCAGCCCTGTGATGAGAAAAATAATAGCCGGCATCAATATCATGGGGTTGGATTCGGTTAGGTTCCGGTAAGACAAAATGGAAATGATGACCGAAATCAAAATAGCATTCACGCTTATCATGATATTCGCCTTATTGTCGGCGATAGAGCTGAGATTAATATGATTCCTGTAGTTAGATCTGAAAAAGGTTTGCACAGTTCTTTGAGTCACGCGGGCGGGAGTGGAGTCGTCGGTTGTCTTTCCCTTTTTTTGAGTTTTGTCAAGTCTTTCTTTTAGTTTTAAAATATTTTGAGCGGCCACGGGTTCGAAATACTGTTTGGCAGCCGGGGTAAAAAATTTCACCTGAAGTAGTTGCTGTAATTGAAACGGAATCCAGTCAGTCTCTTTCCAAACGTGGTCGCGCATGAGCTCTTCTTCGAGTTTGCGAAGCGTCAGGTCGGTTATAAAATTTTCGCCGAAAAGCACACTTTGCCGAGCATCTCTTACACATTTTTCTTCAAGGTTTTCGGGCTCTTTCAGCCCAAATGCCGCTTTGATGGATTGAATAATCTGACCGCCTTTTTTCGCTGAGAAATCTACGCTGTCTATAAAAATTTTCGCCTGCCTTACAGCTTCTTCGCCTGCTTTTTCATAATTTTTCAAATAGCCGGTATTTAAAAACCAGCAGGAAATAATAATGATTTCACTGATCTGGGAGGAAGCTATATCCAGTTCTTTGATTAGTCGCTCGGCTTGTTTTACGATAGCAACGGTTTGGGCATAATTATGATACACGAGCCGCGCGTCGTGCTGATGCTCGAAAAGTTCTTGTATGTAAATTTCCAGTTCTTTTATATCAAATGCGCTCTCGTTGACAGTACGGGCTTTCATGCGGTTTATTTTTATTCCAGCACGCCGGGGCGTTTTTGTTTGTAATAATTTACTCCGGCGCCAAATACCCACCCTTCTCTGCCTTTTTGGGTTCTAACTTTTACCCACGGCTCATTGGCTACTTCGTAACCGAGACTAAGTTCTTGTTTGAAATCTGTCACTTCATTCATGAAATAAACTTCCTCAAAGAGTCGGAGTTGTGCAACCACAGCGCTGTCCAGGCTCGGCCCGGTGCGCAGTTTCAGATTGTTGATCGTGACATATAGAATAGATTTGGCGGCAGCCGGTAATTGCACGCTGTCTGGTTTTGCAGCGCTAATATTAATCGTGGAATCGGGTTTGGAAACGCTTTTTAAAGAGTCGGTTTTAACTGAATCGGCGATTGTTTCTTTTTCGGCATTTTCGTTGAGTTTGGATTTGGTCGAGGAGCATTTTGGCACAGCCCACATCAGAAAGCCTAATAAAAAAACTACAATAACAACGATCTCAATTTTACGCAAATCCAGTTTTTTCTCACTCATGATAGTATGTTTGGAATTTTAAGCAATACAAAAATATTGCTAAATTCAACAATTCCACCAAGAATGAAGCCCAAAGTCAAAAAGTCGGGTAAAAAGAGGCGTCGCCGTTAGGTTAAAAGAAAAACTACCGGAATCAATTCATAGAAAAAGCCGGCGTTTCTTCAGTAAGCGAATTATAAAAGGTGAGCATGCTGATGGAAATTTTCATAAACTTGGTAAGCGGCAATTCGGCTATTATTTCCATCACTTCCATTTCCGAATTGGCGTTGAAAACCGCCCAGAGTTTGGAATTTTCGAGTGACAAAGCGTAGTTGATCAATTTTCCCTCCCTGAACAATCTGTTGACTTTTGCTCTCTGAAACGGCAACAAACCCATAAACTCTTCTGTCAACATTTCCGGCATGGTGAAATCCACCATGAACTGATAATCTGCTTGCATTCTACTGATTTTGCGGCAAAAATAGATGATTTAATTTTAAAACATCGTTAATTTTCCCAACATGGCGAACTTTGTCGCGCGCTTGTCGGGAAGTTTTTTATTAACGCTCAGCGCCCTGTTTGGTTACTACCTCAATTATGGTATTCTTACTTTTCGTGGCATATTTTTAGTACCCGTCACAAGTCCGCTCAACCACAGAGTCCAATTCGTGTTCTTTATAAAAATGAATTTTTTCTGTATGAAAATGATCTTGTTTCTGTTTTTTTCCGTGCTGTTTTTTGATTGCCAGCCGAGTGTGGAAAATGAAGACGCTTCCAAAAACTCCGCGCCGGAAAATGAAAATATTGCCGGTACAAATGCTTCCGATTCGATCAAGATTTTTGATCATTTTGACGACATGCAGCATTTTTTCTCCAGGAAAAACGACACGACTTATGTCATCAATTTTTGGGCTACCTGGTGCAAACCTTGCGTTGAAGAAATGCCCTATTTTGAACAACTACATGAAAAATATCGAGATCAGAAAGTGAAAATTTTGCTGGTCAGCCTTGATTTCAAAAAACAGATTGACAGTAAGTTGAAGCCATTTATTCGCGAACGAAATTTGCAACCCGAAGTGGTCGTTTTGGCCGACCCGGATGCCAATAGCTGGATTTCAAAAGTAGATGAAAATTGGGGTGGCGCTATTCCTATCACTATTGTTTACAAGGGCGAACAGCGTCAATTTATTGGCGAGCAGTTTGAAGATTATCAGAGTCTCGAAAAAATTATTCAATCATTTTTATAACCGAAAATCTTTTTGAACAATGAAGAAATTAATTTTTGCTGCGAGCATTTCTGTTCTTTCCATACTATTAGTGGCAGCCGTTTGGAAAACCGACGTTACCAATACCGAATCTGCGATTCTTGGGATGGTAAAAGGCGTAAAAGTGGGCGACCGCGCTCCCGAGTTTAAACTGAAAAATGTAAAAGGCGAAACCATCAGTTTTGACAGTTACAAGGATGCCAAAGGTTACATCATAACGTTTACCTGCAATCATTGCCCTTACGCGATTATGTATGAAGACCGGCTTATTGCTTTGCACAAAAAATATGCGCCGCTGGGTTATCCGGTTATCGCTATTAACCCGAACGACCCTGCAATTCAACCTGCAGACAGTTATGAAGCGATGAAAGAGAGAGCTGAGGAAAAAGATTTTCCTTTCGAATATCTTTTTGACGAGGGTCAGAAAGTTTACCCGCAATACGGGGCGGAGCGCACGCCGCATATTTTTCTCGTGGACAAAAAGAAAAAAGTTCGTTATATCGGGGCTATTGACGACAACGCGCAGGACGCCGAAGCAGTAAAGGTGAAATATTTGGAAAACGCCATCACGGCACTTCAAAAAGGTAAAAAGCCCGACCCGGATTTTACCAAAGCCATCGGCTGTACGATAAAGGCGAAGAAGTAAAATCAAGCAACGTTAACAAAAAGGTCTGCCGAGTGCACTCGGCAGACCTTTTTGTTAATACAAAATAAAACGCCGGCTAAGGGGTTTCTTAAAGACTTTTTCAGCACCCATCACCTATGGCTATTAAAAAACTCCTTTTCCCTTTCCTGTATTTTCTTTTTTTCGGCGTTTCTGCGGTAGCGCAAAAAGGGCTGATCATACAAGGCGGTGGTTTTATCAGCGAGAAAGGCGGCGGCTTTAATGCGATGGCGGGGCTTGATTTTCAGCTTGACAAATACCTGTACCTGCGTCCGCAGATTGGTCTTTCCGAAAAAAAATATCTTAAGTTCGGAGCTTTTCCAAAATCCACGGGTGAGACGTTTTCTTTGTACAGCAACTACCTCGAATTCAACCTGCCTGTTATTGGAAAACTGGATTTTCAAAAATGGCGACTTTTGCTCATCGCCGGTGCAGCTGCCGGCTATGCCGTTCGCTTGGAAGGCAGGCAATTATACATCGAAGACGGACTTTGGGTAGAAGAAAAATTTTCATTGAGCCGCTGGAATGCAGAGATTTTCTATGGCGGCGGTCTGGAATTGCCCGTCGCGGAGGATAATTTTATTACACTTTCCGTGACCCGCCACATCGGTCTGTGCGACATTAATCTTTCTCCCGGCGCCGATTTTTATCACCAGGGTTTATCTATTATGATGGGTTTGAATTTGCCTTTCGGCAAAAACTAATCAGCGCAGCCTCCTGCCCTTCCATTCGTATTTTTTTTGAAAAAAACTCGCCAGCCCAACCAGCGCCACATAAAAAGTATGCAGAAAAAATGCCGCCGGAAAAGCCGCCATCAAATCCTTTTTTTTAAAAAAAGCAGTGGTCTTTTTTAAAACCAAAAAATCGGCGAGCGCTTTTGAAAAAAATAAAACTCCGAAGATTGTCCAGCCAACTTCGCTGCTCCAAAAAAGCGCCGCGAAAAAACTACCAATCACCGCCCAGGAAGTCAAAAACACCCAAGCCTGCAAAAACTGCGTAAGCGGGTTGGTGTAAGCGCCGGACTTTGAAGCCCAGCGAACCCGTTGCCTCCAAAAACCGGCGAGATTTGATTTTGCCTGAGTGAAAACGGCAGCGTCGGCATTTTTCAAAAAAGCCGTTTTTCCACGAAAGCGGCGGTGTATTTTTTCGAGCAGCAGCATGTCGTCGCCCGAAGCCAGGTGGTCAGTGCCGGCGTAGCCGCCCACCGCCTCGAAGGCCGTTTTTTCAAAAGCCAGATTCGCTCCGTTGCAAAGTCCGGGTTTTTTAAAATAAAAACCGGCTGCGGTCACGCCCATCATTCCCGCGTAGTCGAGCGACTGAAATTTTTCAAAAATGCTCTTTTCTTCGTGAAACAAAACCGGCGCGGCAATCATTTTCGCGCCCGTTTTTTCATAAAAAGAAACCAGCAAACGCAGCCAGTCGGACGGCATGCTTGTATCGGCGTCAGTGGTCACAATGAGCGTACCTTTTGCCGCTTCGACGGCGTATGTGAGTGCTGTTTTTTTGGAGGACAGATGCTGCTCGCTCACACGATCCGACATTTTCAGCAGCCTGACTTGTCCGGCGTAGCGTCCGATGATTTCGGCAGTATTGTCGTCGGAAAAATCATCTACGGCGATGATTTCCAGATTTTCTTTTGGAAAATTTTGTGCGAGCAGCGAATCCAGGCAGGCGGCGATATTTTCGGCTTCGTTGCGGGCAGGCACGACGACCGACACTTTGGTACAAACAAACCAATCTGCCGGCGGAGTCCAGACGGAGGTTTTTGACCAGCCGTAAAGTGCAGCGCCTATAATCAAAACATAAATGCCGCCGATGAGAAGAGCCAAAAAAAGCACAATCATAAGTTTACAAACCTATGATCATTTCTCTTCTTCAAAAAACTGATCGTACTGGCTGCGGGGAGTTTCTTTCTTTTGCTTTTCCAGTTTCGGCAATTCAACCGGTTCGTGCGGCTGGCTTTCTACTTCTTCGTAGTCCACAAATTGCCCCTCGGTTTGCATTTCATATTCCTCTTTCGCTTTTTTGATTTTTCTTTTCAAAATCGCTTTTCCAAAAAGATAGGCGCTCACGATTGGAAAGCCGAAAATAGTCAGCAGCACCATCCCGATGGCAAAAAGCACATTGCTGCGAAACAGGCTCACAACCCATTGAAGGTAATTTGTAACTACTTTATAATCAATGATTAAAGTGGCGATTAGAAATATAGGCGCCAGCCAGGAAAGCAGGTAAAAAATACCCCGCGCGATGAAAAACAGGCCGAGAAAAAATAAAACCAGAAATATCACAGCGCCGATGGAACTGAAAGCCCCGCCAACGCCAATTGAATAATATACGCGTCTTGTTTGCATGTTTTTACGTTTTTCATTTTGAAAACACAAAAATCAGCACTTTGATTTAATCGCCGCCGCAGTCAACTACCACGCCTTGAAAAAATTCGATGGAATGCTGGTTTCCGCAGATCAGGCTTTTCTTTTTTGTTTGAAAAAGTCTTTCAAAAGCTGGCTGCACGGCTCCTGCAAAATGCCGAATTCCACTTTTGTAGAAGGATGCAAAAGTTGCCGCCCGATTTTTTCAAAACCTCTTTTGTCGTCTTCGGCGGCATATACGAGCCTTCCGAGTTGCGCCCAGGCGAGCGCTCCGGCACACATCACGCAAGGCTCGAGCGTGACGTAAAGCGTGCAACTGTCAAGGTATTTGCTGCCCAAATATTGCTCGGCAGCCGTGAGCGCCAGTATCTCGGCGTGAGCCGTTACGTCGTTGAGCAACTCGGTTTGATTGTGTGCGCGGGCGATGATTTGATTGTTGCACACTACCACCGCGCCTACCGGCACTTCGTCGGCTGCCTTTGCTTTGAGCGCCTCTTTGAAGGCCTGCTCCATAAAATATTTGTCGCTGAAAACTGAAAAAGCCTCGGATTCCATTTTGTGTGAATGAACCTTGAATTTTAAAAGTGCTTTAAAAAAACAATCGCCGAAGATAAAAAAAGAACCAAAGCCGCAACGTGGCGCGGGCTTACTTTATAACTTGTGCTTTCAAAATCAAAGCTCATTTTAGCCTGATGAAAGAACTCAAAGCGGATACTTATTCTATTTTTTTGGGTGATGCGTGCGATACGCTGAATCGCTGGCTGGAGAATAAAAATTATGCTTCCTGTTTTTTGTTGGTGGATGAAAATACGCACCGCTACTGTCTCACAAAGTTGGATTTTGATTTTCCCGTGATCGAAATCAAAGCCGGCGAAGCGCACAAAAACATACGCACCTGCCAGGAAATCTGGTCGTCACTTTTTGACCAAAAAGCCGACCGGAAAAGTCTGCTCATCAATCTTGGTGGCGGCGTGATCGGCGACATGGGCGGATTCTGTGCAGCCACTTTCAAACGCGGAATTGATTTTGTGCAAATGCCGACTACGCTTTTGGCGCAGGTGGACGCCTCGGTGGGCGGCAAGTTGGGCATTGATTTTCAAAGTATTAAAAACGGAATTGGCGTTTTTAAAAATCCTGCCGCCGTTTTTGTGGATACTTCTTTTTTAAAAACGCTGCCGGAGCGTGAGCTAAGGAGCGGCTTCGCAGAACTAATCAAACACGCGCTTATCGCCGATCCGCCGCTTTGGAAGGCCTTGATAAAAATGGAAAACCTGTCGCAATTTCCGATTGAAAAATGGATAAGCCGCGCGATAGAAATAAAACTGGAAATCGTTTTATCCGACCCATTTGAAAAAAACATTCGCAAGGCGCTGAATTTCGGACACACCATCGGACACGCTGTGGAAAGTTGGTCCTGGCAGACTGACCAGCCGCTGCTGCACGGCGAAGCGATTGCTTTCGGCATGATGTGCGAAGCGCGGCTGTCGCACCTGCGCGGCGGGCTGCCCGATTTTCAACTGGAAGAAATTCTCCGTTTTTTAAAAAAACATTTTGGAGAGATTTCCTTGTCGGAAAATGCTTTCGAAGATTTACTCGCTTTTATGCGTCAGGATAAAAAAAATGAACAGGGGGCGATAAATTTTACGTTGCTTTCTTCCATCGGCTCTTTCGTCATTGACCAATTTTGTGAGGAAAGCCTGATTTTGGAAATACTGAAAGAGTGATTTTTTTAAAACAAGCATTACAATTTTTACAATCACATCAGAAATTGAAAAAGATTTTTGGCGGGCAAAGTCATTCGGCTATCTTTGCGCGCGATTTGCGAAAAGCCAAATTGCCAGCACATGCCAAAAGATACGTCCATCCGTTCAGTCCTTATCATCGGTAGCGGTCCTATTATTATCGGTCAAGCCTGCGAGTTCGACTACTCCGGTTCGCAAGCTTCGCGCTCGCTGCGCGAAGAAGGCATCGAAGTGACCCTCATCAATTCCAATCCTGCCACCATTATGACCGACCCGGTCACGGCCGACAATATTTACCTGCTTCCGCTCACGGTCGAAAGTATCGTGCAGATTTTGGAAGAGCGAAAAATAGACGCCGTGCTGCCGACCATGGGCGGACAAACAGCGCTCAACCTTGCCATCGAAGCCGGCAAACAGGGCGTTTGGGACAAATATAATGTACGCATGATCGGCGTGGATTTGGACGCCATTGAACTGACCGAAAATCGCGAAGCTTTCCGGCAGCACATGGTGAAAAACGGATTGAGCGTAGCGCCTTCCTTCATCGCCAATTCTTTTTTGGAAGGTAAGGAAGCCGCACAAAAAATTGGCTTTCCCCTGGTTATCCGACCTTCTTACACGCTCGGCGGCACGGGCGGCGGTTTTGTACACGCTGAGGAAGAATTTGACGCAGCACTGCGGCGCGGCTTGAATGCCTCGCCCACTCACGAAGTTTTGGTAGAAAGAGCCGTGCTGGGCTGGAAAGAATTTGAGTTGGAACTTTTGCGCGACGCTGCGGACAATGTGGTCATTATTTGTACCGTAGAAAATCTGGACCCGATGGGTATCCACACCGGCGACAGCATCACCGTGGCACCTGCTATGACCTTGTCGGATACGGCTTATCAGGAAATGCGCGACCAATCTATCAAAGCGATGCGTTCTTTGGGTAATTTTTCGGGAGGCTGTAATATCCAGTTTGCTTTGAATCCTGAAACGGAAGATTTGATAGTCATTGAAATCAATCCCCGCGTATCGCGCTCATCGGCTTTGGCGAGTAAAGCGACCGGTTACCCTATTGCAAAAATTGCCGCCAAACTGGCTATCGGCTACCGGCTGGATGAGTTGAAAAACCAAATTACAAAAACCACTTCGGCGTATTTTGAGCCTACTTTGGATTATGTAATTGTAAAAATGCCGCGATGGAATTTCGATAAATTTTACGGTTCGGATCATCGCCTGGGTTTGCAAATGAAGTCAGTGGGCGAGGTGATGGCCATCGGCAGAAATTTTCTGGAAGCATTGCAAAAAGCCTGTCAGTCGCAGGAAAATGGCAGGATGGGTCTAGGCGCCGATATGAAAGAGTGGATTCGCACCGACGATATTTTGAAAAAACTTGAAGAGCCCAGCGACGACCGGATTTACCGCGTCAAAGATGCGCTCCGCCTCGGCGTGCCTGAAAAAACGGTGCATAAGCTGACCAGAATTGATCCCTGGTTTATCAAACAAATCAAACTGCTGGTCAAAGCGGAAGAGCAGTTGATGCGCTATAACGTAGCCGAAGATATACCCGCTGATTTTTTCCGCGAACTGAAAGAAATGGGCTATTCCGACGCACAAATCGCCTGGATAATGCGCATCAACGAGGAGGAAGTCAGCCGTCAGCGCAAAAAACTCAGCATACGACGCACTTATAAAATCGTGGATACCTGCGCCGCAGAATTTGAAGCCCAAACGCCCTATTTTTATTCCACCTTCGATACCGAAAATGAAAGCATTCCTTCGGGCAAGAAAAAAATAATCGTGCTGGGTTCTGGTCCAAACAGAATTGGTCAGGGTATCGAATTTGACTATTGTTGCGTACACGGATTGATTGCCATCAAAGAGTCCGGTTTTGAATCTGTCATGGTCAATTGCAATCCCGAAACCGTTTCCACTGATTTTGATATTGCCGATAAATTATACTTCGAGCCGGTTTTTTGGGAGCACCTGGAAGAAATTATAGAATTGGAAAATCCGGAAGGAATTATCGTACAATTGGGCGGGCAGACAGCATTGAAACTCGCCAAGATTTTCCATGAAAAAGGTATAAAAATTATCGGCACCAGTTTTAATGATATGGATTTGGCCGAAGACCGGGGTCGCTTTTCTGATCTTTTAAAAGAACTGGAAATTCCTTACCC
>CALMIT010000435.1 GCA_937864255.1 uncultured Saprospiraceae bacterium | reverse complement strand
CGGTATTTTCGTATAAATTTTCAATCAGCAGTTGAAAATTTTTATTAAAACTGGGTTGCGGTTTGGCGTTGAACTGCACGCGGCTGATTTCCTGTTCGCCATTTTTGGAAAGGTCGATCACGCTGCCGTCGGCGCTGACAATTTTTGGATTGGAAAGAAAAATCAGCGGGAAATTTTGCAAATCTTCCACGATTTCGTCGGGACGGATAAATGCGCGGTCGCGAAAAATCTCAGCCAGTTCGCTCTCGTCGAGCGCCGAAATAGTTTTTGAAAATTCAAAAGCCTTTTCAAAACAGATTTGCAATTTGTCCACCGTCGCCTGCAAATCCTTGAGCCAGACCACCGTATTTTTGGGCAGCACGTGTCCGAGCGGCACTTTTTGCGCGTGACTGAATTTGGTGTTGATATTCGGCACGATGTTGACGCGGGCGATATTTTGCTGCGAAAGCTGCGTGCCCGGGTCGAAAGTGCGAATGCTTTCCACCTCGTCGTCAAACAATTCGACGCGATAAGGATAGTCGTTGCCGTAAGAATACACGTCCACGATGCCGCCGCGAATGGAAAACTGCCCCGGTTCAAACACAAATTCCTCGCGCACAAAACCATACTCCACTAACATTTCAATCAAAAAATCGGCGTCCAGTTTTTCGCCTTTTTTGATTTCTATCCTACTTTCTTCAAGCACCCGCGGCGCCACCACTTTTTCAAAAAGCGCCTCCGGGTAAGTGACTATCAAAATGCCGCTTTCGCCTTTCAGGTCGGCGCTGATTTTATTGATGATTTCCGTGCGTTGCAGCACGTTGGTCGTGTTCAGTTCTTCAAAAAAAAGCGGTCGTTTGAAAGAATCGGGAAAAAAATGGACGGGTTTTGTATCGAAAAGACTGCCGAGCGTATTTTGGATGTAAGCCGCCTCCTCTTTGTCGCCGGCGATGAAAAGATGGTGGCGCGGATGGTGCAGGTAGCTTCCGGTCAGGACAAAGCATTCCTGCGAACCCACGGTTCCGCTTAATTGTAAACGGGCGGCGGGAGCGGCACTCAAAGATTCCTCAATCTGCCTTACCTGTCGGCTGTCGCGGTAGCGCTCCAGCAGACGCATCAAGTTATCTTCCACGGCGGCAAAAGTAGTAAAATTCGGTATTCGGTTTTTGCTGTTTGGCGTTCGGTTTTTATTGTTCTTAAAAATCTTCTGCTCTCCGATCTCCGCGCCTCTTCGAGATTTTTATAATAAAGTCCCGAAATGGAATCGTGTTCTTAGTGAAAACTTAGTGCCTTTGTGGTAAAAACGCTATGATTTTTAGAAAAATAAAAATCCAAAAAACTAAATTCGTCGCCTGACTCGCGTCTTTCACACTCAAAAACCCTGTTGAAATGAAAAAATCCAGAACGCCGCTCGGCGGCATGTTGCAAAGAGCTTTTGCCAAAGCCTTGCTGCTCGAAAAAAGAAAAAACAGATTTGCCAACCTCGCCGACCTCGAAGAGTATCAATTTTTGGAAAGCCGGCGCAAATTTTTGAAAACAGGCATCACTGCAGGCGGCGTCATTTTGGCGGGTGGATTCCTGCAAAGTTGCGCTGCATTGGGCGGCGTAAAAAATCTGAAACGTGACACCCGCATCGCCATCGTGGGCGGCGGTATCGCTGGGCTGGCAGCCGCTTATGAATTGAAAAAAGCCGGCTGGTTTTCTACCATTTATGAAGCTTCCAAACGCACCGGCGGGCGCATGTACACCGGCAAAAATCTGGTAGCTGACGGCATCACGACCGAAATCGGCGGTGAGTTTTACGACACCGGTCACCCGCAGATACTGGCACTTTGCAAAGAATTGGATTTGGAATTGATTGACACACAAACTCCCGAAGAAAAAAAGCTGCACGGCGAATTATTTTATTTCAACGGGCGGCTTTATTCTGAAGAAGAAGTGATCGAGGCTTTCCGGCCCCTGGCGGTGCGCATCGAGGCAGACCTCGCCAAAGTAACCGACGAAATCGGCTACACTTCGTCCACAGCAGACGAGAAAAAGCTGGACAATACTTCCCTCGCCGAGTACCTCGGCTCCATGCCTATGGACGATTGGTTTTTTGAACTCATGGACGCTGCGTACACCAGCGAGATGGGCGTGGACATTGGCAATCAATCTTCGCTCAACCTCATCACTTTTATCAGCACCGAGACGGAGGCTTTCAAAATATTCGGCAGCAGCGACGAGCGCTACAAAACAAAAGGCGGCAACCAGCAGGTGGTGGATCGCCTCGCCGAAAAACTGCCCGATCAGATACAAACCGACCACATTTTAGAAGCTATTTTTCAAAATGGAAATGCGACCGTTTTAAAATTTGCAAACGGCAAGGAAGTCAACGCCGACGTGGTCATCCTGGCTTTGCCTTTCACCAAACTTCGCGAGGTGGACATCAGAATAGACCTGCCGCCCGCTAAAAAATACGCCATACAAAATCTGAATTACGGCACCAATTCAAAATTGATGTTTGGCATGAATCGTCGCGTGTGGCGCGAGCAGGGTTATTCGGGTTATCTGTTTGACAAACTCTGGCAAAATGGCTGGGACAGCAGCCAAATGCAAACCAATAATATGGGGCCCGGCAGTTATACTTCGCTGCTCGGCGGAAAGGTTGGCTTGTCGGTCGGAATGTGGGATCACGCGCCTTATCTGGCGCAATTGGACAAAGTTTTCTCCGGCGCCAAAGACGCCTGGAACGGCAAAAAATCTTCCTACAACTGGGGCACTTATCCGCACAACAAGGGCAGTTATTCCGCTTATTCGGTGGGGCAATGGACGAGCATTTGCGGCGCGGAAGGCGAGCCTGTCGGCAATATCTTTTTCGCCGGCGAACATTGCTCGTCAGACTACCAGGGCTTCATGAACGGCGGTCTGGTCACCGGGCAGCAGTCAGCAAAAGACGCGCTGACGATGAT
>CALMIT010000434.1 GCA_937864255.1 uncultured Saprospiraceae bacterium | reverse complement strand
GGAATTGATACCCAAATTCATACAGGTAAATGTGCGGGTGCTATCTTCCACATTCGAGGAAAACGAAAACATTAGATTACCCGCGGGCGCACAGTTGTCATTGCTGCTGGCGTCAAAATAGCGTGCAGGCAAGGTCACCATTCCGTTTGCCATAAGGCTCGTAGAAAGTCCATTGGCGCAAACCGCCGTCGGCGCTTTACAATCCAGGATTTTGAAAAGATAGCAACAAACGGTTTGATTGCCACAATGATCCGATACGGTGTAGCAAATTTCGTGTGTGCCTACACCGTAGCTGTTGCCGGTGTTTTGCCCGCTTCCCTGAAATTGTGGCCCCGTGTCCGGTATGCCGTCGGCGAAAGCATCTACCACCCAGCTTACGGAAAGCTGATTTGCGGGGGTACAAGAATCAGATACCATGACCGACAAATCTACCGGCAGTGGCTGACACCTGTCATCTTCATTACAGAATACACGATTTTGGCAAAGGTCAATCACCGGATTGCCTGTATCGTACACTTTGATTTGCTGGATATGCTCCCATCTGCCGACTACCGGAGTCACGTTTGGCTGATATTGGCACCAATCTATTACTATCCAGGTTCTCAAGACTTTGTAACAAGAGCCGTCAAAGAGGCGCAGCGTATCGTCGTTGAAAGTTGACAAAACCTGCGAGCAGGCGTCGGAGTTATAAATTGGCCTTCCAGTGACAGAAGTGTCCACCACCGCAAAACAGTTGTAAAATGCAGTGTCTCTCGGCCAGATAATATTGTTGCCATTAAAAGGAACTGGATTGCGCAGGGTTATTCTTTGCGTACACATCGTTCTGTCGCCGTCCGCGTCAGTAGCCGTCCAGATTCTGAAAATAGTGCCCAAACCGCAACGCAAATCCATGCTATCTCGGCGGGTTATTGTGAGTCCGTTACAATTGCTGGTAGCAATTCCGTCGCGCGGTCCGCGCAAAGCCGGATTCGTTACGATATCTCCCGTAAGGGCAAGATTGTTTATGTCGTCGCCACAATTCAATACTACATCGCCCGGACATACCAAAACCGGATTCAATTTATTATCCACTGAAACTGTAACCATACAATCATTAAAATTGCCTGCACAGTCATATACTCTCAGCACGACCATAACATCTTCTCCCACATCGCTGCAACAGAAATTGACATAGTCGCGGAAGGTCGTATCGGCGGCAATTCCGCAAGGCGTAGCCATTCTTCTGACCGCAAAACGATCTATACAGCATTCATCTACGCTGCCCTGATCCAATGAAGTGGCAAAGACGCGCGCCGTGCCGTCACTGGTAATGGAAACAGTAGTGAAGGTTTCACAAACAGGCACAGGCGGACGTGTGTCTCTGATGCTTACTGTTGCTGTCCGCGAAGAAGGATT
>CALMIT010000433.1 GCA_937864255.1 uncultured Saprospiraceae bacterium | reverse complement strand
ATGATTTATTTTTAAAATAATTAGAATATATTTCAATCTCGTTCAAAAAATTATCAGCGATATTCAGGAATTCGGCGAGGTGCAGCGCGCCATTTTGGGCGTCAACATAGAGCCGGTGGATAATGCCCGCGCCAAAGAACTCGGGTTGAAAAATGTGGAAGGCGTTTTCATTTCGCGCGTGTCACCGAGTGGCGGCGCCGATGAAGGAGGCTTGCGTGCCGGCGATGTGATTGTAAATATCAACAACGCAAAAATCAGAACCATGCCCGAATTGCAGGAACAAACCGGGCGCTACCGGCCGGGAAACATCGTGACCGTGCAGTTTTACAGAAACGGCAAATTGCAGGAAACAAAAGTGACCCTGCGCAACAAAAATAACAGCCTGGCGATGGCCGCCACGCATACCGACGACATGCTGCTCGAACTCGGATTTGAATTGCGCGACCTCCTGCCTTCCGAAGAACGCAGGGCGAAAGTAAAAGGCGTAAAAGTCATCAGCATTTATCGCGGCAGCAAAATAGAGCGCACCGCCATGGATCCCGATTACATCATCACCAAAGTGAACGACGTAAGGGTGACCTCGGTGGATGAAGCCATCGAGCAGCTTAAAAAAGCCAAAGGCCGCGTTTTGCTGGAAGGTTATTATGAAAATTACCCCGGCGAATACTACTATACTTTTGCTAAGTAGATTTTTTCAGCCGGTTGGTCGGAATGGTGGCAACGTGCCGGACGCGTTGCCACCATTTTCATTACTTTTGGGCGGTAAATTTTAAAATTCTTAAAAATTATTTTTTAAATGCCTGCAATTATCGCGATGGGACTGGTCATGTTGTTTGCAGTAATTTTAATCGTGACGACGGTTTATGTCGTTTTTCGCCTCGCCACCAATTTCCCTCCCGGAAAGGCGCGGATGAGTAAAGATTTGCAAAAATTAAAGGCGGATATTTCTCCCTGGTTTTCCGAACTGGTTCCCTGGGACGACGATGAGATGCAACGCCTCTCGCTCAACCAGATAAACAAAAAAATCAGCAAAGGCATTGTGACCACCGGCAAAGGTATTTTCACTTCCGTGTACCACGAGCCGATGATTGCCTATGCTTTTAAAAAATACGTGGGAAAAGGAAATCATGTTTTACTTTACGCCCGCACTTCTCACCACGAATATGCTTTCAGAATAAAAGGCGCAGAAGCCGACGTCTGGATGGATAGTCAGCCCCTCGGCAGGTTGCAACACGACGGCACTATGCTGGGTGCACGCTCCAACAAACCTATCGCCCGTATAAAGCGCTCCGAAGATACCCGCCTTTTGCCGGTCGTTGTAAATGATAAGGAAGTGGCGCAACTGATCAGCCCGGAAGTAGCCGGAAAGGTGAATCCGCGCGCGCTCGAATTGCTCAAGCCCATGCAGCAGGAGGAGGAAGCCGTTTTCCTTTCAATGGTTATTTTGGAAATGGCGCGCAAAGAAATGAACTGAAAATTTCGGTGAGTTTAGAATAGCCTGTTTTTAAAAAAAACTGCCCGGGCTGTTGTCACCTAAAAAATCACAATGCCCGGGACAGTCTCTTCTCTCTCTTAAGTCATTTGAATTATCTGTTCACTATTACCTGAAGTGCCGTCGTACTTTCGTCGTTTTGTAATGAAAGCGTATAAACGCCTGCTGCGAGATTATACTCCCGCACATTCAATTCCACCAAAGTCGTTTCCAGGTTTTGGATGCTTTTGCTCCAGACGGTTCTTCCCAGTTGATCGCGTAGCGTGAGGCGGACGGATTTGTCCAGCATGTTTTCATTTAGTACAATATTAAGGGTATTGGTTACCGGGTTCGGAAATACCTGCCAGTCGTCCGATCCGCCTTTCGTACCTCCGGGATTGAAAGATTTTGCGCAGCCGGAGGTGGTGAAATAATCGCTTTCCGACCAGCAATTCCATGCGCCGTTTTTATAATTTCTGAATTGCACTTCATAATCCGTGCAGGCCGCCAGACTGAACAGACGACGGTAAGCGCGCAGGGAAGTTCCTTCCGTCCAGGCGCCGTTGCTACCCAGCTCGCGATGGCGAATGGCGTAGTTGGTACTACCCGCGATGGTGCTCCAATAAACGGTGACCGAATTCGAATTGTGGTAAGTCACGCTGGTTTGCTCGGGGCTGGTACCGGGATTGATGTTGGAGTTGTTGTCGTTGCAGTCATCACAGGCGTAATAACCGTCCATGTCGTTGTCAATATCCGCAACACCGCAGCCACAAATACCCGGTT
>CALMIT010000432.1 GCA_937864255.1 uncultured Saprospiraceae bacterium | reverse complement strand
CGGGTTGGGAGATTTTTAAAACGCATCCCTGGGTGGGCGTGGGACTGGGCGATATAAAAAATGAAACCAACGCCTACCTCGCCGCGCACTACCCCGATCTGACCGACCTCGGGCTGATGCCGCACAATCAGTATCTTTTCATATTAGCTGCCTGCGGGATATTCGGACTGTTGTGGTTTTTGGCTGCCACGCTGTATCCGTTTTTCTACAAACACGCCTGGCGCAACCAGCTTTTTGTGAGTATGCAAATCATTTTCATCCTTTCCTTCCTCGTCGAGCACACGGTGGAAACGCAGGTGGGCACCGCCTTCGTGGTATTTTTTCTTTGCCTCGCCATCCGCCATCAGGATTTTTTGGAGGGGGAAGGTTGAAAGCTTTTCATTCGATGGTTTTTGTTAGATGTGATTTTTTACTTTTTTCGTGGCAGCGAACGGTTGGTGCCGACGACGTGTTACAGGCAGAATTTTATCATTTTAATCTAAAGGTCTCTTGGGCTACAAGTAATTGGTTTAATTCGTCAATTTTCACTTCTATTTTAATTCGGTCTCCTTTTTCATAGTTGACAGCATTTTTATTTTTGTATGCTTTTTTTAAGTTCAGGGTTTGGGTCCTAAATACAATCCTAATAGAAGGTTGTGCTTCGTACATATTGACTGTGAAATATTCAGGATTTGACGGTAGTAAATACATTTGGTTATCTAAATTTTGGATGATTGGAGAAAAAGTTAATTTATTATAATTCATTGATTTTAGTAGATACAAATCTTCATTTGAAAAAATCAAATTAAAGTCAATACTGTTTGTTAAATGATTTATTTCAATATTGCTAATGTCAGCACGTACATTATAAATCTGTATCAGTTTCTTTTTTTCTTCTAATTCTCCGTTTAAGATTGAGACTTGTTCTTTTAAATGGGGAATAGTACTTCTTGTTAGAATATCAATAGCTTGTTCTTTTTGAATTAACTCCTTTCTAAGATTGTTATATTCTTCTGCCACTTTATTTCTTTCTACTCTAAATGAATCTCTCTGTTCTCTCGCTCTCCTTAGCTCTTGAACTAATTTTTTCATCTGTTCAGATTCGCTACCAATCAGTATAATTTTTTCGTATTTTTCTTCTAATTCTTTCATTTCTTGCTCTTTTAGAGCTATTTCTTTATTTTTTCCATCAATAGTACTCTCAAGCCTTAATATGTCTTGATTTTTATGTTCTATTATAATTTTATTTTCGCTTACTTGAACTTTTAGTGTGTTAATAGAATCCAATTGGGTATTTAGTTTCTCATTTTGATTAAATATGGAATTGTTTAATTCTTTGTTCTTATTGTATAGACTATAGGTATATATGCCCATACCTATTAAAGCACAGGTTAAGATTGCAAGAATTGTAATAAGCGTTGTTCTGTTATTTGTTTCGTTAGACATGATTTTTAAGATTTAGTAGGGAATGAAAGTTTTCTTTTTCTTGATTGAATCATTTCTGAGTACCTCCTTGATTATACTATCTATCTTAATGGAATCCCAAAGAGTTAATTCACCGTATTTTTCCTTTAGTAAGGGTATGTCTTTAATGTCACTTACTTCTTTAAAAATATCTTCGTCTATTGTTCTACTTATTGCAACTCTTTCTTCGTAAATGTCGAAAACTGGATTGTATGTCGAATCTCTGATTCGATTAGTCGTTAGCCCTTCTGTAACTACCTCCAACTCTAACCCTTCAGGTATTAAAAATATATCAACACTATCTCTGTCTTTAATAATAGCAACAACTAAATCGGAATTTTTAACTATCAATTCTCGGATATCACTCCTATCTCGAACTGACAATTTATCGAATTTGTAATTCTCGTAAAGGCTGCTCTTTTCAAAACGACCTGTTTCTGCAAAATGCGGTCGAGGCTTCTCCTCAAATAACTTCTTCGAAAAAGTTAATCCAAAAGTTCCGAGAAAAGTAATCTTGGAAATCGAATAAGAGGCTTCAATTCCACCGTCTTTTAGAGAAAATTTAATACCATTAATTTGCCACCAAGGAACAACTTCAACCCTGCTGTCTTTAACAGACTGCATATTACCAGGTGGCGACATATTATTTGTGTCTAAGCATCCCGTCAAGAGTAGTATTGACCCAAAAAGTATGATTGTTTGTTTCACTGTTTTTTGTTTTTTGCTTTGCAACCAATAGTTACGCTATCCAAAAATAAAAAACTCTCCGGAAGATTTTAGTTTTTCACTCCAGTTTTTTGTTATTCCAAGCTGCCGTTAAATGCAAAAACCTCCCAGGTTTTCAAAACCTGGGAGGTTTAATGTCGGAGTTTTAAACTCACCTATTCATTCTTCAGCGAAAAATTTATCATCCAGTTGATGCCGTATTTATCGGAAAATTCGCCGAAGTAGGCGCCGAAAAACATATCTGCCATCGGCATCGTCACATTCCCGCCTGCCGAAAGTTCATTAAACAATCTGTCGGCTTCTTCTCTTGATTCGGGTTCGATGCAGATGTGCATATTGTTTCCCTTCGTCAGCGTGAAGCCCATTTCCTTCGGCGCGTCGGTACCCATCAGCACGTGACCACCCAGGATGGGCAACTCGATGTGGAGCACCATGCGCTTCACAGTCTCGGCTACCGGCGGGGGATTGGCTTCTGCGGGGATGTCGCCGAAGCGGTGGATGACACCCTTGAATTCCGTGCGGAAAACCGATTTGTAAAACAGGAAAGCCTCCTCCGTATTGCCGGGAAAATTCAGGTAAGTGCAGGTGCGCGGCTGATTGTCAGTGCGGAGCTGCGTGCGGAGTTTGAATTGCGCTTCGATGTACTGATCCAGGTTTTCGAGGGCTGCGGAGAAACCTTCTTTGAAGCCCAATTCCAGTATTTTTTCGAGGTCGGCCAATTGCTGATATTCGATCCGGATGTTGACCAACACACAACCACCACAACCCCCAAAAACACCCACCCAAAACGATCTTGGAAAGTCCTGGTTCACCTTTCCGTCCTCGTCGCAAAAAGCATCCAGTCCCGAGAAGCTGTGCGGCGCGTTGACCTTTTTATAGTCGGCGCGACACCAGTGCGTATCGCCCTCCGGTCCCATCATGGCGTACAGCCAGGAGCCGCCTTCGCGAAAATCCATGGACTTGGTTTTGGTCTGATAAGGTTTGGGCGCCCACCAGAGGTCGAGCAATTCGGGTTTCGTCCAGGCATCCCAGACCAGGGTGCGTGTGGCGGCAAACTCCCTTTTCACGTGGATGGCATTTTCGTTTTTGTTGACAGTGAAGTCAAAAAGCAACACAGGGTTCATTGTTTATTATTTTTTAAATTGGATAATACTTGGTCGAGCGCCTTGAAGCGGCTTTCCCAGATGCGGCGAAATTGCTCCAGCCATTGGTCTATTTCCTTCATTTTGTCGGCGTTGAGTTCGTAATAAATTTCCCTCCCGGACTGATTTTGGGACACCAGTTCGCACTCGGTCAGTATGCGCAGGTGCTTGGACACCGCCTGTCTGCTGGTCTCAAAATGCTCGGCGATGGCGTTGGGCGTCATCGCCTGTATGGCGATCAGCGTAATGATAGCCCGGCGGGTGGGGTCGGCAATTGCCTGGAATACGTCGCGTCTCATGTCTGAAAATTTTACTTATGCAACTAATCGGTTGCAAATATACGCGCAACCATTTGGTTTCAAAATGTTTTTTGAAAAAAATTTAGGAGTGGTGGGTTTTTAAAATTTGGGAGTGAAGAGGGTGAAGATGAAAGGCGAACGTTTCTATTTTTTATTGGAAAGTCGTATTATTTGGTTGTTTATCTTGATATACAGTTTTCATTCTTGCCAATTTAGGGTAACGTAGCTGCTGGTTTCATTTTTCAATTCTATTTTCTGGATATATTTCATTGTATTTATCAATTAATTCCTCTTCCGAAAAATGATTTTCGCAAAATATTTCAATCAATTCTGGAATTTGGACATTTGGGTAAATCAACGAATACAATAAATATTTTCGATAAAATGGATCAAAGTCGTTTTCAAGATTTCTTTTCTTTATCTGTATCAACCGTTGCACTTTGTCTCCATAATCGTCATTTGTCTCGTAAATAATTCCTTTTCGGTCAATCACATCAAGTCTATTATTCTTTAATGTTCCTTTATGAATTAAAGATTCAATTTTGTCAATAGTGGAATCGAAAATTTCTGGTTCACTTTTACCAATAAAATAAATCAAATCATTAATGTTTTGAAAAATGTCTTTCCCCTTCACTCGATATATATTTTTTACATCCGATTGAACCATTATTAAAGTGTCTCTCCATTCGTCGTACCAATCGTCTTTATCTTTGGTATGAAATTCTTCACCGTCACATTCAATACCAATTACTCTTATTTCATTTTTTAGCACAAAGTCAATCCGAAAATTTCCACTAATTGTACTTACAGGGTATTGAGGAATCAATTTTACACCTTCCTTCTTGTACTTTTCAATATGATTGAAAAGTCTCCATTCAATTGGAGATTCCACTTCACCAAAAGTTGTTAGTGAAGAATTGTTTTTTATTTTCTCAGCAATTTCTCTGATGTAATCCATTATTTTTAATCTTTTTTACTTGCAGACAGAACGGTCTGTGCAGCCGCAGTTGCCAGCTTTTGTTGGTAATTTACGGCTGCTCTTTATTCTGCTCGGTTTTTTTTTTTCGTTTCTTTTTCTTCTTTTGAACCCAGCCCCATTTTTCAGGTAATGTCGGGTCTAATTGGGATTCCGTCATTACTTGAAAGTCTTTATAATTTTTATGACAATAGTCTGAGAATTTGAATTCGTATCCTAATCTTTTATGTGCCTCTCCAACTAATACACCAAGAAGAATCCATGCATTATTGCATTCTTCTATTATTTCATTATCTGAAATTGATTCAACAATCCATTCTCTTTTTATTCCTATTTCTTCTCCAATGAAAATATGGTCCTCTGATACAAATCCGGGAATCCATACTTTCTTTCCAAATTCTAATATTTTCTCACTTTCAAGGAATGGAGACACTTCATGAATAACACATGCTTTTTCTCTACCGTATTTAAAAAGTCCTGACGAAACTTTACTTTTGGTTTCTAACATTCCTTTTTTTACTACAATATTTCTTCCGTCAACGAAGTTTTTCATCAGTTCGTTGGCTTTCAGCCCTTCTTGCCATTCTCCATACCAGCTATCAAAATCATTAAATTTCTTCTTATCACTTTGTAAAACAAAAGTTATATTCCTGAGAGATTGAATAAAGGCATTCAAATTGAATCTGAATTGTGTGGGATTATGGTAATTTACTATGCATTCATGCAAATGATAATGGGCTTGTTCAAATGTATCATGGGTAGCAAGTATTGGACAAATTGAGGTGTATTTATCTCCGTAGCATTTTGGTCTTTTTTCTTCTTCTTCTTTCTCAGTAGCTTTTTTAAACTTGGAACTCAACGCAGAATATGCCAAATATGTAAGGGTATATTTCTTTTCAAGCATTTTCATATTCTCATACGAATATCCTAACTCCTTTTCTATTTCGTAAATCTCGGTTACATATTCTTCCAATGTTTGACCTGGTTTTCTTTTCATTTATCACTTTTTGTTTGAATGGGTTTTTATTTTTTTAAATTGAGCAGAACTGTTGGACTACCGCCATAATGGCGGTAGTCCAACCATTTTACGGAACATAAACACCATCCAA
Source organism: uncultured Saprospiraceae bacterium (assembly GCA_937864255.1). Classification (GTDB taxonomy): domain Bacteria; phylum Bacteroidota; class Bacteroidia; order Chitinophagales; family Saprospiraceae; genus JAGQWW01. The sequence continues at coordinate 659 of CALMIT010000432.1, read as the reverse complement.
AAATAAAAAACTCTCAGCCAGATTTCAGTTTCTACTCCAATTTTTTGTTAACCTTGTTAATACCTATATCTCCACCAACTTCCACCTGCCTCTCCTAAATACCAAAATCAGCAAAATGGCGAGCGTGGATTCGCTGATAGCCACCGCCCAGAAAACGCCTTCCGGTCCCCAACTGAGCGAGACGGCGAGGGCGTAGGCGAGCGGAATTTCGAGCAGCCAGAAGCAGATAAAATTGAGCAGGGTGGGCGTGCGCGTGTCGCCCGCGCCATTGAAGGCTTGCCCCAGCACCATGCCGTAAGCAAAGAAAATATAGCCGAGGCTGATGATGCGCAGGCTTTGCACGCCAGCATCCAGCACGTTTTTTTCATCGGTAAAAATGCCGATTAACTGCGGCGCGAAAACGAAGTAAGTGACCGACCAGCGTGGCGGCGGCATTGGACATACCCCAGGAAGGCAGGATGGTGAGTATCAGCAGCCGGATGGCGATGGTGTAGCCGGCGACTACCTCGCTGCCGAATTTTGCCACGATACGCATCAAAAAAATCCAGCTCGCCGAGGCGATGATGAATTGTCCGGTGCCGCCCGCCGACACTTTTATCAGTCGCCAGATAATGTCGAGCCGGGGCCGCCAGTAGCTGCGCATGATTTTCAGGATGCTG
>CALMIT010000431.1 GCA_937864255.1 uncultured Saprospiraceae bacterium | reverse complement strand
CACAGTGCATTATCGTCTCGCAGCCGCCGCCGAAAACATAGCCCTGTGTCCCTGCTACCACCGGAATGCTGCTGTACCGGCACCGCATCGTCGTTTGCTGAAACAGGTTGACAGCCATATTCAATTCGTCCCATTCCTGCTGGTAAGCCAGCATGGCAATCATCATCAGGTTCGCGCCGACGGTAAAATTTTGCGCATTATTGCCGATGACCAAACCTTTCCAGTCGCCCTCCTCTGCAATTTTCACGGCATCGTTCATACCTCTCAAAATACCTTCCCCGATGGCGTTCATTTTGCTGGTAAATTCGAGGCAAAGCACGCCGTCGCCGATGTCGTGCAAAACGGTTTCGGAAGTGGTGTGTACCGGCTTTTGGTCTCTGAAATTATCGAGGATAATAAATGACTCCGCGCCCGGTATCGCTTCGTAATTTTTACTTTGCTGATTGTAAAAATACCTTTTGCCTTTTTCCCTTTTGTAAAAAGAAGTGAAGCCTGCGCTCACCATTTCTTTCACCCAGGGAGCGATTTTTTCACCCTGATTTTCAGCCAGTTGTATTCCTTTTTCAAGGCCGATGACGTCCCAGTATTCAAACGGGCCAAGCTCCCAGGCGTAGCCGGCGCGCATGGCGTCGTCAATGCTGTATAGCGTGTCAGAAATTTCGGGAATCCGGTTGGACACGTAGGCAAACAAGCCGAGCAGCGACTGTCTGACCAGCGCGCCGCCTTTGTCTTCGCTATTGAAAACTGCCTGCACGCGGCGCGGCAATTCATCAATTTGTTTGCTCACGTTCAGGCTCGGCAGGGCGGTTTTACTTTTTGGCTCGTACTCCAGCGTTTCGAGGTTCAATTGCAAAATAACCGGTTTGCCGGAGGCATCTTTTTGGTCTGTTTTTTTATAAAAACCCTGACCGGATTTGTTGCCCAGAAATTTATTATCGAGTAAAAATTGCAGGTATTTCGGAATGTAAAATGACGCAACCTGTTCGTCGTCGGGACAATTTTGGCGCAAACCCTCGATTACTTTCGCCGCCGTGTCGTGTCCCACCAAGTCGCCGAGCCGGAAAGTGCCGGTTTTTGGTCTGCCGATGGCTGGACCGGTCAGTTTGTCGGCGTCGTCAAGTTGCAAACCAAGTTCGGCGGTCAACTGGTAAATTTTCGCCATCGAATATACGCCGACGCGGTTGGCGATAAAACCGGGCGTGTCTTTGCACAACACCGTACGTTTTCCAAGATAGACATCGCCGTAATCCATGAAAAAGTCAACTACTTCCGGCGAAGTTTCGGGCGTTGGAATCACTTCGAGCAAGCGCAAATAGCGCGGTGGATTGAAAAAATGCGTGCCGCAAAAATGTTTTTTAAAATCCTCGCTTCTGCTTTCCAGCATCAAATTAATGGGAATGCCGGAAGTGTTAGAACTCACCAGCGAGCCAGGTTTCCGATGTTTATCCACTTTTTCAAAAACCTGTTTTTTAATGTCCAGTCTTTCTATGACGACCTCAATGACCCAATCGCAATCTTTTATTTTTTGAAAATCATCCTCAAAATTGCCGGTCGTAATCCTGGAAACGAAAGTAGCGTCGTAAAGCGGGGCGGGTTTGGATTTCACGGCGGCTTGGAGCGCGTTGTTTGCGATGCGGTTTCGCGCAGCTTTCACCTGTTTTTCTTCCTCGCGCAGGTCGGCGGGAAGTATGTCGAGCATCAGCACTTCGAGACCGATATTTGCAAAATGGCAGGCAATGCCGGAGCCCATCACGCCCGAGCCCAAAACGGCAACTTTATGAATTCTTCTCATTATAAATGTTGATTTGAGGAGTCAAAAATTTTCAGCGAATTTTCGCTGTACGGACAAAAGTAATCAAATACACCTGATTCGGGAAAGCGCGACCGCACAAAAAAATCAGCGCGTAATTTTTTTAAAGAATTATTTTTACCGCCTACATTTTATCCGGCTATTATGAGAAAAATATTTGTTTTCCTGCTTTTCGGAGCTTTCCTTTTTGGCGCCTGCAAAAAAGAAGATCAAAAAGAAATTGATCAGGGCATCATTGAAAAATACATTACAGACCACAATCTCAACGCGCTCGAAGGCGAAGACGGTCTTTATTATGTATTGGAAAACGAAGGATCGGGTGCGCGACCGACCGCTTTCAGCACCGTGACCGTACATTACAGAGGACAACTGACCGACGGTTTTGTTTTTGATCCTTCGTATGATCGCGGGCAGCCCGCCACTTTTTCTTTGTCTGAAGTCATCGAAGGCTGGCAAATTGGCATTCCGAAATTCAGAGAAGGCGGCAAAGGCAAACTGCTGATTCCGTCGCACCTGGCTTACGGGAGCCGCCCGCCTTTTGGCTCCGGGATACCTGCCGATGCGGTTTTGATTTTTGATGTAGAATTGCTGGATGTAAAATAAACCGTGGGGAGTGATGGCGCATTCCTCAAAAAAATTCTAAATTCGCCTGCCTTTCCAAAATCTTTGACAGAAAGTTTTCGTTAAGGCGCGGTCTTTTTTAATCTGAAAAAATTGAGAAAACCAATCCCGCCTCCCAAAAACTGCTCTTATTGATTTTCGCGGCCGGAAAACGTTTTCTGCACAATTTTTAAATTGTGTTTTTAAAAATCATACATTAAAAAATTAATCAAAACCCAACCCTTTTATGTTGCTGAACGCCTTGCTCTTATTTCAAACCACTGACATTGAAAGAGAAGTAAAAAGCCAGAGTTTGTACGATATTATCATACAAAGCGGCACGATGGGTATCATCATTTATATCGTCTTGCTGGTACTTTCTTTCATCGCTTTTTACATTTTTTTTGAAAGATACCTCACCATCAAACGCGCCGGAAAAATTGACGAAAATTTTATGAATAACATCCGTGCGAATGTGCAATCCGGCAATATCGCGGCTGCGAAAGCGCTTTGCCAGACGACCGACTCGCCGGTAGCAAGAATGGTGGAAAAAGGTTTGCAAAGGATCGGCAAACCGCTCCGCGATATTGACGCCGCCATTGAAAACGTGGGCAATCTTGAAATTTTCAAACTGGAAAAAAATCTTTCCACGCTGGCTTCCATCGCCGGTGCAGCGCCCATGATTGGTTTCTTCGGAACGGTGACGGGTATGATTCTCGCATTTTACCAAATGGCTACTGAGCAGAATGTGACGCCGGACGTATTGGCGGGCGGTATTTACCAGGCGCTTTTGACTACGGCAATCGGGCTTTTTGTGGGGATTTTTTCTTTCGTGGGTTACAATCTTTTGGTCGCCAACGTGGACAAAGTGGTTTTTAAAATGGAAAGGAGCACTGTAGATTTTATGGACCTTTTGCAAGAGCCGACCAATTAAAAATTTGAAATTTTAATAAAAATTAGCTCGTATGGGTTTGGTAAGAAGAAAAAAAGTAAGCGCGGAATTCAGCATGGCGTCTTTGACGGACATCATCTTTCTTCTGCTTATTTTCTTCATGCTGACTTCCAATTTTGTCGGCATCCGGCCTTTCGATTTGCCGGAGTCCGACTCCAAAACGGTGGCAGCCAATTCACTTTTTGTCACCATTGAAAAAAGCGGAACTTACACTTTTAATAATAAAGAAATCGGATTCAGCGGCATCGAACGCTCCATGCGCCGCGAGGTGAGCGTGATGGAAAATAAAGACAATGCCACCGTCACCATTGTAGCCGAAAAAGGAGTGCCTTTCGACAAAGTGACGGAGATAATGGAAATGGCGGCCAAGTTGAAAATGAAAGCCATCATCGCAACGCAACCACGCAGCTAAAAAATCAACCGATGGGTATTAAAAAGCGCAATAAAGTTTCGGCAGAATTCAGCATGTCTTCTTTGACGGACATTATTTTCCTGTTGTTGATTTTTTTCATGCTGACTTCTACGTTGGTAGCGCCCAATGCACTCAACCTCAAACTGCCGGGCAGTTCCACCTCAAAAGTTACCTCCACTTCAAAATTGGACGACGTTTCTATCGGCAGATCAGGCGAGTTTTATCTCAACAGCCGCCGCATTGACATCAGCGATTTGGAAAATACTTTGGGTCAAAAAGCCCGCCGTGCAGGCGCTAAAAATTTGGACATACTCATTTCGCCAGAAAAGGGCGCGCCGGTGGAAAATGTAGTCGCCGTTATGGACATCGCGATGCGCTACGACATCAACGGCATCCTGGCGCCGGAAAAATGAAATTTTAAAAAATCCGGTTTTTTCGGGTGGGTAACAAATAAATCCGGCTTTTCGTCGCTTTAATACAATCGTCTGATTTTTTTAAAAATCAAAATGTATCAAAATGGACATCGTAGGCAGGTATGAAGAGAAAAATCGTAAAAAAGGCATGGTGATGAGCACGCTCATTCACATCGTGCTGATTCTTTTGGCCATTTTGCCTTTTTTGACTTACCCCGACCCGCCTCCCGGACAGGAAGGAATTTTGGTTAATCTCGGATTGCCCGATCAGGGAGAAGGCGACAATAATGCCGGACCTTCCGAACCTACCGCTCCGTCAGAAGATGTGGAGGAAGAAGTTGAAGAAGAACCCGAAGTCCATCCGGAGCCAACGCCGGTGAAGCCTGAACCTAAAGTTGACCCCGAACCGGTCAAACAAAAAGACGTGATAAAAACAGAAGACCCGGAAGCCATTGCGCTTAAAAAGGAAAAAGAAAAGAAGAAAAAAATAGAGGAGGAGCGCAAAAAACAGGAAGCCGAGAAAAAGCGCCAGGAAGAAGCCAAAAAGAAAGCAGCAGAAGAAGCCAAGCGCAAAAAAGCTGAGGAAGATGCGCGCAAAAAGGCAGAAGCCGATGCTTTGAAAAACAAAATCGGCGGCCTTTTCGGCGACGGCGACGGCAAAGGTAAGACCGGAAATCCCGGCAATCAGGGCGACCCGAACGGCGATCCAAACAGCAATATTTTGATTGGAAAAAGTACCGGCTTCGGTACTGCCGGCGGCGGACTTGGAAATCGCGGCGTGGAAGGCCGACCAAAAATCACCGACCAAACGCAAAAAGCGGGTAGAATAGTTATCGAAGTTTGTGTTGATTCCAATGGTAATGTGTTAAGCGCCGATTATACGCAACGGGGTTCGACGACCACGGACAGCGCGCTCCGCGATGTTGCTATCCGAAATGCAAAAAAATGGAAATTCAGCAAAGGCGATGTAGATAAGCAGTGCGGTACCATTACGTATGACTTCAAACTGCAATAAAATTTAAGGTAGGGCAAATTTTGAGCATGGCGTTCCTAAACAAAAAACCCAGGTTGTATCAACCTGGGTTTTTTGTATTTTTTTGAAAAATGTGAATTACTGGTCAGCTTTTTTTCTTGCTTCTTCGGCTTTTTCTTTCGAAAACTTGAAATCTTTATTCATCGAATAAGCCTTTTCAAACATCTCGGCAGCTTTCGTATAATCGCCCTTCGCCATCAAAAAATCGCCCATGCTATCGTAAGGATTGGCACTATCAGGGTTCAGGCTCATATATTTTGCAAACATTTTTTCAGCTTGCTCCATTTGTTGCTGCTCCATGTGAGCATAGCCCAGCATGTTGTAAGCCGGCGCAAAATCAGGAGCCAGCCTTTTCACATTGTACAGTGCTTCGAGGGCTACGGCAAAGTCTTTTTCCTCAAACTGAATCAGGGAATTGATGAGGTGCGCCTCGGCGAGATTTACGTTAGATGCTGACATTTCTTTTGCGATAGCGGACGCATCTTCGCTTCTGTTTTCCAGACGCGCTTTGAGGAGCGATGCCACAGATTTTTCAAATCCTGATTCGGCGGGCATCGTCAATGCTTTGGCAGCATTTTTATTAAAATCGTCCTTTTTTTCCCAGTGATAAGCCAGGAGCGCTTTGTGCGCCATAGCCATAAAGCACTTCGGATTTTTTTGCATGACCTTGTCAAAAAGAGCGACCGCCTTGTCGTGTTCGGCATTAAAAGCCGCTTCGATGGCTTTTTGATAAAGCGTGTTGGCTTCATCCGAATTGCCAGAAGGACTAAAGAACTGCTGTGCCGAAATCGTGGCGGAAACAAACGCAAAAGCGAGTAAAATTGTAAAAAGAATTTTTTTCATGATGAAATTTTTTTGATGAAAAAATCAGAGGTTGTGTGATAGGTGCGCAAAGTGAAAGCAAACAAAAATAGTCAAACAAAATTAATTTTTTTCAATCCGTGTACATAAATCCGCCGGCAGCTTTTTTAAAAGCCCGAATCAGACGCTCGACGGCGGGTCTTTTTTCATAAACAAACCGGCAAACAAGGCGATAATAATTGTCATAAGAACATTGCCGAAAATACTCAAAATCGCCATTGCTCCCGGGCTGGTAAACATTGCCATGTATTTTTCAGACTGTTCTATTTGCTCTTCGCTG
>CALMIT010000430.1 GCA_937864255.1 uncultured Saprospiraceae bacterium | reverse complement strand
GATATAAATCCGGATCAAAATTTATGCTCCAGCTAAAAATAAAGCCATTGTCTTGTGCCCATAAATCCTGCACCCTGATCATCCATTCCCCGTTTAGCGGACAACCTATCAGATTGCTGAGCGGCTGATAACTGCTGTAATCGCCGGAAGGCAACGTGCCGCTCCCAAAAGTGCCGAAAGTGCTGTTGGCATATTCGAGCCAGGTGCCGGCCGTAGCATCGGGCGTCCAGCAATAATCATAACCCACACCAGGCGTCGGTCGGGTCCCGTCAAAATCCACAGGTTCTCCCAAAAGCACCATTCCGCCTATATTACCGGGATGGTCGTGCATGATCACTTCCGTGCCGTTCGGACACATGATGGAAATGGTCATGTCCCGCATCCAACTGTGTTCCATGTTGACACAAATTGACCAAAGATCATTGACATCCGTGAGTAGCTGTCCCGGCGCGAAGCCGGTTATAAAAATGGGCGTCTCATACGCAGAGCCTGTTCCGTCAGGCAGTGCTAACGAATCCGAGCGTACGCCTCCGTTTTCAAAAGAACCTTCATTGCCGATCGCAGAATAATTTTTCGACGGATCCAAAGTACCCAGAATGGCATTCAGCCCAATGGTATCGCCGACGCAGATTTCCGGCGCACCGGCAGCGCCTGTTTGAAAAGTAGGCGTCGTTGCAACGCGCACTCTTTTTTGTATCAAATTGGTACTGCGGCACCCAAATGGATCGATCACAGTCAACTGCACCATGTATCCGCCGGATTTTTCATAAATATGACTCGCATTTTGTCCCAAAGCATGTGTGCCATCTCCAAAATCCCATTCAAATTTGGAAGTCATATCCGATTGTGTATAAGCCAGACCGTTTTGCCTGTAAATGCCGCGCCCCGAAAACGACACTGCCTGATTTGGACACAAATCAACCCAGCCGGTATCGGCGGGCATGGCAGCCGGCGCGCTTGAGACGATTTCAGCTTGGAGGGATTGGCACGAAGGCACGCCCTCAATCCGCGCATTCCAGCCGCTACCTTGTTGGGAAGCATTTGACACGAAAGTAATCGTGATACAACCAGATGAATTGGCAGCCGTAGCCTGTATGATGAAAGGATCGCCAAATTCAAAATCATCGGCACAGGAAAGCAGCTTGGCGGGATCAGCGGTGTTTGCATCATAAAAACAAAGCTGATCGCCCGTTCGCAAGTCAACCGGGGGAAAATACAGCCTCGTATGCGTGCCCGTGGAACCGTCGGGACAAACAGTAGCTATAAAATTTTCGTTAGGAGCATAGTTGTTATTGCCGCCACCGCTATCCAGAAAAAAACCGGCACAGGAATTTACGGCAGGACCACCCATCAGATAGTTTTGGCTTTTGGAATCAAAACCAGTTAATAGGAAAAACACAGACAGGAGCATAGGATAAATGCGCATCGATCACCAAATTTATTAGGTAAAAAACCGAAACCAATGAGATTATAATTTGCCGAAAAAGGTACGGTGGGGGAAGCTCTTTGGGTTAGAGTGACCTTTGAAAGTCACGGTAAGCAAACAAATTTCATTGGACTGATGCAATCATCGAAAAACCTTTGAACCTGAATGAGTAACCAAAAACTTTACCAAAAAAGCATTTCGTCCATGTCCTTTGAAAATGAGCTGCATTTCTGCGTGAAGCGGCTCAAAAATAACCAAATTTTTATTTCTCCAAAGAGTGTCTGCCACTTGTATTTCAAAGTACATTTTAAAAAAAAGAAAAGCCGCGCCGGTTTTTAAAATACGCCGGTCGAATCTTCCTGCAAAAGCCTGAAAACTGCACGGCATTAATTTTGCATAATGCAAATCCAGGAAGCAGAACCCAATTTATGATTTTTAAAAAAATACATTTAAAAATTCTCATCGCCATTTTGGTTTCGACGGTCAAAATTGGAGCTTCTTTGTCCGCCCAAACACAAATCTCCGATCCAAAAAAATCAACGGAACCAATAATCCTGGCAATAGAGGCAA
>CALMIT010000429.1 GCA_937864255.1 uncultured Saprospiraceae bacterium | reverse complement strand
TTCATCGCAATTATCCGTTATCAAAACGTCATTTTCTGTCAGTCTTATCAGGTCTTCACATTCAAAATATAAAGTGTCGCCGTTTTGCACGCCGGCCAAATCAGGATGATTTAACTGAATGACAGGTTCGGTAGTATCAATGAAAGTAATAACTTGGGAGGCGCTACTTGAATTTCCGCATACATCCGTAGCCGTCCAGATTTTTGTCAAAATTCCGGTGCAACTGTCGCCGGATGTAGTTTCTTCAACTGTTATCACGACGTTTTGGTCACAATTGTCGCTTGCAAAAACCGAATCGGGAAGCGGCGCGCTGTCGCACTCCAGCGTCACATCTCCGGGCACATTAAACAGCGAGGGCGCTTCGTCGTCAGTGATTTGTATCATTTGGCTCGCCTGCGTGCTGTTTCCGCAACTGTCAATTGCTGTCCAGGTTCTCACGATGCGCAGGTCTGCACAAACTGTCCCCAAAGTATCTTCTTCGAAAACGATTTGCACATTCGGATCACAATTATCCAGGGAGGTCACTTGGGCGACCGGAGGCATTTCGTCGCAACGTACCGTGGTGTCGGCCGGAATATTCGACAAAACCGGGTCGGTGGTGTCCACCACAAAAACTTTTTGGGTAAAAGCGGTCGTATTGCCGCAAGAATCGGTGGCTGTCCAGGTTTTTTCCAACAAATAGCCGCAGTCTTGCGGAATAATCGTGGAAAAGGAATCGTATTGCAAAGCCATTGAGCAATTGTCTTCAAACAGCGGAAAGTCTGTCGGCAAATCTTCATCGCATTCGATAGTAATTTCAAGGTCGGGTGTGCTGGTGATGATTGGCCCAACGGTATCAATCAGGGAAATTACCTGGACGGCGACTCCCGTATTTCCGCAATCGTCGGTAGAAGACCAGGTTCTTGTAAATACCTCGCGGCAGCCGTCATTGGAATAAGTTTCTGAAAATTGTACGCTGACATTCGGGCTGCAATTATCAACGGCTGTAACTACGGCAGGGGCCGGCACAGCTGCGTCGCAGGCAATAAAAGTATCTCTCGGAACGCCCACAAAAACCGGCGCGGTAGTGTCGCGTACCAAAATCACTTGCTCTTTGGAAGAATTGTTGCCGCATTGATCAAAAGCGCGCCAGGTTCGCATGATCATTTTCTCTCCGGTACAACGACCGGGCATGATTACGTCATCGCTGGTAATCGAAATTAGTCCTTCGCAATTATCTGTCACTTCGGGCTGTATAATATGTGCTAATCGGTGACAATCAATAACTTGCGTGTCAGGAATTGTACCAAAAACAGGTGCGATATTATCGAACACCAAAAAAATAAGCGTGATAGAGTCGCGGTTGTTGCAATTATCTTCGGCGATCCAGCCACAGACCATTTTCATCAAATAGCCGTTTCGGGCACAATCGCTGTTTTCAATAATGTAATCCACAAAAATCACAGAAGCAGAGCCGTCGCAATTATCCGTAGCATAAGCGTCGTCAGCATCGAAAGTCAAGCCCTGATCGCAGTAAAGATGCACCGTATCGCCATCCTCATAGCCCAGCAGTCTGGGATGCGTCAGGTGCAAAGTGGGCTTTTGTGTGTCTTTTACGGTCCCAAATTGAGTATCCCTTGCAACGCCGGCGCAGGTATCCGTGGCTATCCAGATTCTCTGCAAAACATAAGCATTTTCACACTGAATGTTGGTTTTTACCTCCCGCAATGTGAGATTGATGTCCGAGTTGCAAGTAGTTGTGGCGGCGGGCATCTGTGGGGCTGGGATTTGATTGCACTCCACCGTGATGTCAGGAGGAGCAATCAAAGAAATCGCCATTACCGATTCGGCGGCGGCCTGTTTGTTTGCCAGCATTTGCAGAGCAGCCCATTTTAAGCGGCTCACAGCTTTTTCAAAATAGGAATTTTCATCATTTTGAAAAAAAGAAATGTCCGCTTGTCGTGATTCCGGTTCGGAGAACGATCCGGCGCGCGCTATCTGGCTTAGCGCCAAAAAGAACAGCAGGACTAAGGACATTTTAAAATGTGCGGGAAATAGGCAGGCTTTTAAATTAAACGAAAAAGCCACAGCCCGGATGCGGTAGCATTCTACTCTCATGTTTGATGATTGGAAATCTGTAACTCGGAAAAGGGAAAATTTTAAAACCGGATATGCGCTAAGCAAGTCCGAACGAGGCTGTTCAAGTTGAGTACGGGGGGAACTTTATTGTTTAAACTGATTTTCCGGGAATATGAAAACAAGGAAGTTTTCAACAAAAATCGGCTCTAAGGATAGTTTGATATGGCAAAAAGCTTGCCGAATAAGGCATTTACAAAACTGTCGCTTTACACCCGCCTGATTCTGTCTAATCTGTCGCGTAATAATCGGTAAAAAACCGGGAGCTTCCGGCTATTGTGATTTGAATCGGGCGGCAAGTCAAAAAAGTAGCTTCTTTTCCAAAATGACAATAAGTAATCTGTGAAATGCAAAATGCCGGGAAAATTCTAATATTTCTAAAAAAATATTTTTACAAAAAATTGATTTTCAGTTTTTTAATGAAAATTATATCTAAAATGATTTTTTGCAGTGCCAAAATTTAAGTCATAAAAACGTCGCGTTTTTTCAAAAATTTAATCTGACTTAATGTACCATTAACATATCTAATAACTATTTTCGCTGCACAAAACCCGTAACCATGAAATTTAAAATTTTTACCTTTTTAATCTTCCAGGTTTTTTTCTCCACGCTGGCATTTTCGCAAGCCAGAATTGCCGGGAAAATTGTGGACGAAGAAGGCACGCCGCTCATCGGTGCGACAGT
>CALMIT010000428.1 GCA_937864255.1 uncultured Saprospiraceae bacterium | reverse complement strand
CCTTTTTCATTCAGTTTTTCAATCAGAAAATAAAGATATGCTGTCAGTTTCAGGCTTTTTTGGCGCAAAGCCGTCATACCTGCTTCATCAAAAATATCCAGACTGGCCTTGTGCGCAGCAAAACTTAAAATCTGCGCATTGCTCAGTTGCCAGCCCGCCGCACCCTGCATAGGTTTGAATCCTTTTCGCATCAGAAAACGCTCCGACTCATCATGCCCCCACCAACCCCCGAAGCGGGGAAGTTTGGTATTGTTGCCATGTTTTTCGTGTATAAAAATGCCACTCGGGCCGCCCGGACCGGAATTGAGGTATTTGTAGCTGCACCAAACTGCAAAATCTACATTCCAATCGTGCAGGCGCAACGGCAGATTGCCGGCGGTATGCGCCAGATCAAAAGCCACATAAGCGCCCTCCTCATGACCGGCGCGCGTGATAGCGGGCAAGTCAAAAAACTGGCCTGTGTAATAATTGACACCGCCAAACATAATCAGCGCCGTTTCTTGTCCGTGTTGATGGATGACCGCTAAAATATCTTCGGTACGAAGCGTCTCTTCCCCCGGACGGGGTGATACTTCTATGATCGCTTTTTCAGTGGCGCAACCGTGCCACTTCACCTGTGTTTCAGCGGCATACTGGTCGGAAGGAAAGGCTCCGGCTTCCATGATAATTTTATAGCGCTGCGCCGTCGGACGATAAAAACTCACCATCATGAGGTGCAGATTGGTTGTGAGCGTATTCATCACAACCACTTCTTCAGGTTGTGCGCCGACCAGGCGCGCCGATTGCTCGGTCAAAAACTTGTGATAATACATCCAGGGGAGTTTGCCTTTAAAATGCCCCTCCACGGCGTAAGTCTTCCATTGTTCCAATTCGGCGAGCAATGCTTTTTTTACAGTTTTGGGCTGAAGTCCGAGCGAGTTGCCACAGAAATAAAGCACCTCTCTGCCCTCGTGTTTCGGAAAATGAAATCTGGCGCGATATTTTCGAAGTGGATCTTTTTTATCTGCTTCCCGGGCATACTTCAGCGTATTTTCAAAACCCGCTTTTTCAAAATTCATACTCAATTCGTTTCAAAAAGATAGTATTATCAAATTTTTTAATTAAAACCATTTTCCGGCTAAAATCCTTGCAAAACAAGAAATTATCGCGTGTTATTCCCATGTTTCCTGTCACACTACAAACTTCTGCGCGATTTTATCTGTGTCTTCGGGTGCGGATTTTGCAATACAATTACGTGTAAAAGCCACTTTAAACTTCTAAAAAGAAAAAACATGACCACAACACTCAACAAAGGTAAAGAACTGGTCTTTTCTTTTCTCATTCTCTCTCTCCTCACGTCTTCCGCTTTTGCGGAAATTACTTATTCAAAAAAATTATCTGCCGAAGAATTGGAAATGGGCGTCCTGCTCGAATGGAAAACTACGCAGGAAGTCAACAGTCACCTGTTTGTCGTCGAAAGTTCGGAAGACGGCACAAGTTTCAACGAAATCGCCACGCTGCTGGCTGCCGGCACTTCCGAAGAAGAAATGGACTATCGCTTTTTTGACCTTCACGCCGATGGCGAAAAAACTTTTTACCGGCTTCGCGAGGTGTATCAGGATGGTTCGTCGGGGTTTTCACATACTATAATATTATCGCGTGCCATTCCCAACCGCATATCCATTATCAATATTAATACCAGCGAGGTGGAAAATGACTTTCTGATTACGCTGAATGCCAAAGTTGCTACAAAGTTGCACTACACAGTGAGTACACAGTTTGGCGATTTGGTTTATTCTTACAGCCAGGATTTGCAGGAAGGTACAAACTCCATTTCTATACCGATGTCGCAATACGAAGAGGGTATTTACAAAATACTCTTGCAGGAAGGCAAGGAAAAAGAGATGCTCGTAATCCACAAAATCGGTAAAGCGCAAGGCGCGGAAAACATGGCGACTTCTAAAAAAATAAAACACTAAGCCAATAAAAATCATCATAAAAAACCTGCTTCATGAAGCAGGTTTTTTTTATTGCTTTTCAAT
>CALMIT010000427.1 GCA_937864255.1 uncultured Saprospiraceae bacterium | reverse complement strand
TAAAAAAATGGTCATCGCCGATAATCTCGCGCCTTACGTCAATGAAGTTTTTGCTCATCCCGAAATTTACAACGGAGCGGCTGTTTGGCTTGCGGCATTGTTTTTTGCATTCCAGATTTATTGCGATTTTTCAGGATATTCTGACATCGCTATCGGCTCCGCCCGCATACTCGGCTATGATTTGATGCTGAATTTCAGGCAGCCGTATTTTTCCACCTCGCTCAATGATTTTTGGCGGCGCTGGCACATCAGTCTTTCCACTTGGTTTCGCGATTATGTATATATACCGCTGGGCGGCAACCGGACGGTAAAATGGCGCTGGTATTACAACCTGATGATTACTTTTCTGGTTTCGGGGCTGTGGCATGGCGCCAATTGGACTTTTGTAATTTGGGGATTTTTACACGCGTTTTTTTTAATTCTTGGTTTTCTTTTTTTTAAAAATTATCGCCCCAAGACGGACTTTTTAAAGAATTTGAGCCGCCTGATTGTTTTTCTGTTGGTGCTGATTTTGTGGATATTTTTCCGGGCAGAAAATCTGGACGCAGCGATTCACCTGCTTAAAAATCTTTTTGATCTGTCTTTTTGGCCGCAGCCGCCGGTGGGTATATATAGAAAATTGGCGCTTCTTGTGGCCTGTTTTTCAGTTTTTTTACTGTTGATCTTCGAGTATTTGGAGCAGAAAAAAAATTCCACACTTGAAATCATTGTCGCTCGAAACGGCAAACAAAGCGAGTGGATTTTTTATTCTTTCCTCGTGTGGCTGATCTTCTTTTTTGGCGATGCCGGCAATCAACAGTTTATCTATTTTACTTTTTAAAAATGAAAAAATTTGCTCGCAATTTGTTGATTTTCATGGGTTTAAATGCCGGCTTGATCATCGCTGCCACGATGCTGGCAAGCCGCGTAGTCAGTGAGCGCGATTTTGAAAATGGCAATACGGCTTCCAATCTTCTCTTTCTTTCCGAAAATGAACGCTATGATTTTTTGATGCTCGGCACTTCCCATGCCGAAAAATTTTCACTGTGGCACAACCACGAAAGAGTAGAGCGGCTGCTCGGCAAAAAAGTCGTGAACCTGAGCGAAGGCGGCGGCGGCGGCGGCTTGGTCAACCAGTTTATTTATTTTCAATATTTTTTACAAAAAGGAAATCAAGCGGC
>CALMIT010000426.1 GCA_937864255.1 uncultured Saprospiraceae bacterium | reverse complement strand
CTTTGAAAACTTTACGTTAGAGGGTAATACAAATGTTCCGGGCAATACTTTTTCAGTACTATGGACAAGTGTTTCCGGTAGTCCGGTGGATAATGAAAACACTTTGAACGCAATCATTTATGAAGGCGGCGTGTACATCATGACGGTGACTTTGGATAGAAACGGTTGCTCGGCGAGTGATACGGTGATAATAAACGTCAACCAGAATTTAGTGCCCGCTGCGGCATCGGCGGATATCGGTGAGTGTGAGGATTTCGCCTTGCTCAACGGAAATCTTCCCGACGGCGTGTCAGGCATTTGGACTACGCCCCAAACAGGCAGTATTCAATCGCCCGATCAGTCGCAGACTTTGGTAGAAAATCTTGCAGCCGGTCAAAATACTTTCATCTGGACTTTATCCACTTCCGAGTGCCCTGATTACAGCGCAGACACCATATTTGTCTCTATAGCCGGGCTTCCCAATTTGCGAAATGATTTTGTGACGATGGAGGCGGAAATAGATCAACTGACGATTTCGCCGCTGCTCAACGACGATATAAATGGTATTGATAACTTTATTTTTGAAATAATTGAAAACCCTGCATCTGGCACGATTACCGGTGAAAATAACGGCGTCATTACCTATGAACGCGATCCGGTATTCACCGGGAGCGTGGATATTTTTTACAGGGTGTGTAATCCCGCCTGTCCTGATTTTTGCGACACGGCTTTCATAAAATTGAACATTGAAAGAAAAGAAATTTCACTGGATTCACTTTTACCGAATACCATCACGCCAAATGGCGACGGGCTGAACGAAACTTTTGTTTTTGACGTGATCGATCTTTCACCGGAACTTTACCCGGAGCCTGAATTGATAGTTTTTAATCGCTGGGGCGATATTGTTTTTCAAGCCAGACCTTATCGCAATGACTGGGGAGGAACCAATCAAAATGGCAAAGCGCTGCCGCAGGGAACTTATTATTATGTCATGCGCCTCAATCTGAATAATGGGGCGATACTGCGAGGCGACGTCACGATTTTACGGTAAAAGATTAAAACACAAAAAAGCCCGGCTTCATCGAAGCCGGGCTTTTTTTATTGGATAAGTTAAAATTTCCACAAAAATTATTCACCTTTATGCAAAATTTAAAAACCTGCCGTCATTAGGGCGGTTTTCTCTCCACCGCCAAAAAGAGTTAATTCTCAGGGTCAGTTTTTCAGTCGAAACTTTTTCGGTTGCCCTGTGGCTTTACAGCACTTTTTAAAGTTTCGTAAACCATTAAACTAAATTTTAAATTTTAGAGACCTCAATGAGAATTTTACCCCTTTTCATCGGATTTTTTATCTGCAATTTCCTCGGCGCTCAGGTACAGCTGCAAGTGGAAATAACGGGTGCTACGGTCAATACAACTTGTACGGATTTACTTTCGG
>CALMIT010000425.1 GCA_937864255.1 uncultured Saprospiraceae bacterium | reverse complement strand
ATAGCCGCGCATTCGGTTTTGAAAAATACTTACGGCTCCGAAAAGGCGAAACTCTATCTCGGCGATTACAATTTTGAAAAATTTGAAACGGCTATTGAAGCCAATTTTTTGCTGTTTGAAAAAATGGGTGAAAAGTCTTGCGCCGACCGCGTTTTCGAACTTATGGAGCAATCCAAAGCCGAGGTGCTGGAGGAAAAAATCGAACAATTACAGGCTATAGCTTTTGCCGGACTGCCCGATTCTGTTGCCCGAAAAGAAGAAAATTTGAGATGGGAAATTGCCGGGTTAAAAATAGAGAGCAAGGCTAAAAAAACCGAAGCCGCAAGCGCTGATGCGCTGCAAAATGATGATTTGCTCATCCGCATACACGACCTGGAAGAAGCGCACTCAAACCTGCTAAAGCCTTTCCGGGCTAACTTTGCCCACCGCTCTGTTCCTAAAAATAGAAATGCACCCGCACCACAGCAAATAACTACCGACACCACAGCCTTTTTGGAGTTTTTTTACGGCGACAACGACGTTTATCTTTTTGTGTCCACCACTTCCGAAACGAAGCTGCTGCGCCTCGGCAATGCTGATTCACTGACCGCACATATAGCGTCTTTCCTTTCTTTTTTCAAGAACAGTCAGGCTCTTTCCGACGATGTGAGCGGCTTTTCAAAAACGGGTCTTGGGCTTTATCGTTTGCTATTTCCGGCGGCTGTGACGAGTTTGCTGGAAAGCAAAAAAGAGTGGATAATCGTACCCGACGGGCTGTTGAATTTTTTACCCTTCGACGCTTTATTGACTGAAAATTATGACGGAACCAATTTTTCAAAAATGCCTTTTTTGATAAAAAAACGACTATTGCGTCTTTCATGGTCGGCTGTTTTTTTACAAAAAAAATTATCCGCCTCAAAACACGAATGGCAGTTTTTTGCGCCTGTTTTTGAAAAGGGAGAGCGCGGACTTTCCACGCTCAAATACAGCGCGAGAGAGAAGGGAATCGCGGCAAACTGGCGCTCTTATAATCTTGAAAATGCGACAACTGGCGCTTTCAAAAAATCTGCCGCCGCCGCAGAAGTTTTGCACCTTTCAACCCACGCCTGCGCAGACGAGCAGCCCCGAATCGAGTTTTTTGACAAGCCGCTTTTGTTGGACGAAATTTATGCTTTGGTGCTGCCCGCAGACCTGGTGGTACTCAGCGCCTGTCAAACCAGTCTGGGAACTTTGCAAAAGGGCGAAGGCGTGATGTCGCTGGCCAGAGGATTTTCTTACGCCGGCGCGGGTAGTTTGATTTCCAGCCTGTGGTCGGTCAATGAACAAAGCACCGCCGATATGTTTATGAATTTTTATAAACACGTGGCGGCCGTACAGACAAAGGCACAGGCGCTGCGTCATGCAAAACTGGAATGGCTCGACGGCAATGTAGAAAATGCGCGGAAGTCACCATTTTACTGGGCAGGTTTTGTATTCTACGGGGCCGACGGACCTCTATACGCCCCACCTGTCAATATTTTGCGCCCGATCTTATGGAGTTGCGCAGCTTTACTTTTCCTGTTTCTTTTGGGAATGAACTTGAAAGGCAGGCTGAATAGCAAAAAGTAGCAGCAATTTTTATGACGCAAAGTATTTTCCTCCTCCGTCTTTAACTCACAGAGAAAAATATTTTGGTGGCAGAACTATCCAAAACTCAGGTCATGGCCGCACTATCATGAGACGCTTGGTGACGATGGATTTTCCACTGACGTCGCTCAGGTTGTACAAATACGTCCCTTTTTTGAAATTTCTCAAGTCCAGTTTGAAATTGTGCGTTCCCGAAATATAAAAAGTATCCTTCCAGACTTGCGAGCCGAGAATATTGAAAATTTTCAATGAATAATCGCCCGCCGGCAAGTTGTTAAAATTGAATTTTACTTCGTCAATAGCAGGGTTCGGATATGCGAAAACCGATGTTCTCACGCTGCCCGCATCCGCCACCGCGCTGGTCCGATCACTGGCTTTGTATTCCACACTTTCTACGATAGCACCGTCCGCCGACATAGTCGCGACAGCTATCGGTTCTTTTTCTACATGATTGTAAAAATGGAAAGAAAGCGTGGTGTCTGTTCCAAAAGTGCCCAAACCGCTGGCTGCGCTCACAAAAGCAGTAACATCTTGCCAGCTCAAAATCGGCACTTTCACTTCTAATTTTCCACTCCTGATTTCTTCGCGGCGCTCCCGCAATACGTCGTAAGTGCCTCCCGGAATAGTCAGCTTGCCCCAGGCATCTACCAAATCCGTCCTTTTTAATTTAATTCCCACGCCCATCGAATCTACTTGTATGGGCAATCTGCTCAAAATAGTATCGGCAATGACAGGCGGCAAATCATTGATGGAAAACCTCACCGTAAAACTTGACTCAACCGTGGCAGGCTGGGCAGGCGCGTAAACCAAAGGCGCTCTGCGCAATGTATATGGTCTGTCCCAGCGCGATGCCAGATTCAAACCTAATCCGGTAGGATCGCTACCACCACCGCCCAGGTTCTGGAAAGCGTTGGTTGTGTTTTTAAAATAGGTTTCGGCATTGGCGCCGGCACTCGTAAAAGAAGTGGCATCCGGATAGGCTGCTACAAAAACACCGGAAGCCGCATTTTTAAAAACAAGTCTGTTAGATACTGCTGCATTCAGGCTTTGAAAATTCCAAACCTGATTAGCGTCGCCGGAGCCAATATTAATACCTGAAGGGCTATTATCTACGGCTGTTACCAATGTATCGCCTGGAAGCGGAAAGGTCGTATTTGGGCATTACCTGCAAAAAAAATGAGCGCAAAAAAAGCAGAAAGTGAAAGTGATTTCATAAAGGATTTTTTATTGCAAAGCTATTTTGGCGGATAAAATTAGGCTATTTGCCTCACAGATTCTATGTCGGATTTTGCCGTATTTAAAAATAAAAGGTTGCCGAAAAAACTGATCCGGCAACCTTTGGGCAAAATATCTGAAACTCGAAGGTTCGGAATATTTTAATCCTCGTCTTCGGATTTTTTGCGCTTGCGGCGGGTTTTAAACAATTCTACAACTTCTTTTTCTTTCAAAAATCCGAGATCCAAAAAGGTCGTCGAAACGAATTTTTTAATATCCTGGTAATCCTTTCCGCGTTTGTCAGTGTATTTTTTCAAAAGTTTTTCCACATAATTCATTGAAAGATCTTCCAGGTTTTGGTTGAATTGCTGGTTGCCGAAAATGTGCATATAAATGCCGTAGTATTTTGCCAATTCAAACAATTCATGATAATCTTCCTCGTCAATATTATTCAGCACCCGGGCGAAATATTGAAAAATTGTCTGACGCAGGCATTCATTTATGGTAGAAAGTCCTTCGTGTTTATTGTAAAATACTTTTACGGCTTCCTGTGCGTCTTCATGCATAAATCCTTTGCTATGAAAATTATCCATGAGCGAATAATACTCGCCCATGTCGTCTTTCACCGATTTGTCAAGTAGTTGGGATATCCGGCTGTCCGCTTCTCTGGAAATGTCCAATTCACTGCGGTGCAGTTGCAAAACGAATTCGAACCATTTGTCCACAAACTCTTCGTCCATAGCTCTGAGTTTGCTGAAAATGGAAGTCAGTTCCTTTTTTCCTTCCGCATCCACATCAAAAAAATGCGCATAAATACTCGCCACTTGCAGATGTTCCTTCATGCCAAAAAAAGCCTCGTTTGAAACCAATTCTCTGAGATGCCCGACGATACTTTGATTGTCAAGTTTCCTTTTCACCCTGAAAAGAAGGAAATTTTTTAAAGCCGGAAAAAAGACCTGAAATTCTGATTTCGTGGCAGGAAATTCGGCAGACTGAAAATTGTCGTTTTTAAATTGTTTCCAATAACGCTCGTAGCTGCGTTCGCGTTCTTCGAGCCTGTAAAGCCTTTCTACGCGCTGGCTATTCAAAAAATGGCGTATTCTTTTATTAGGAATATCTTCAACCAGATTCGTAACCCAAATATCGCTACTCAGGCAAAAACCCATTTGGATGGACTGCCCTATCCTTTTTCGGAGAATATCAAAATTTGCCGAGTTGCATATTGCCAGCAAAACTTCTTTGAAGTGCTCCTGAGGGCGGGTGTATTTGTAATTTTTTTTATCTACCTGTCCGCGCAATACGGTATAGCCAAGCACCTTGGGAAGATACATTCCCTCAAAGGCTTCATGGAGCAAAGCCTTTTCAAAAGCGACCAACTGCAAAGGATCATTAGCCGCTACTTCTTCATAAACCTCCGCAATCTGCGGCTCATATAATTCTTTCAACTGAAGATAAAATTCCTCTTCTTCTTCCTCAAGATATTGCTGAAGCTGTTCAGAGTTTTGTATTTCTCCGGCGATAGCTTCGATTTTTTCCCAATATTTTTCATCTAATGGCAACATAAGGGTTTTGTTTTTTAAAGGTAAACCTGGCAAAGCCACTTTGAGCCTTGCCAGGTTTACGATGAGTTATAAAACAATTTGCAGGTTGCAAATATAGCAGTCGTATCGGATAATTCTATCTAAATGTTTTTTAAAAAACAGATAATTTTTAGCAAAAACCGAAAGTACAAAAATGAGAACAGGCACTGAGAACGGTCGCTCTTAGTGCCTGTAATTCGTAGTCCGTACGGGAATCGAACCCGTGTTACCAGAATGAAAATCTGGCGTCCTAACCCCTAGACGAACGGACCGAAATGCTTTTAAACAAAAGCGGCGGCAAAGATAATTTCTTTGTCGAAAAATCAAAATTCTGATTTTTAATTTTTTTTCATAAAATTTCACAAAAAATAAAAAGGTTTGTTTTACACTAACTAATTTCGCCCCGCTATTTCAGGGTACTTTCCTGTAAATTTTACTTTTACCAAAAAACATCCGCAATGATTAAAAAGAAAGTCGCCATTAATGGATTCGGAAGAATCGGCCGCCTCACTTTTCGAAATCTTTTGAAAAAGAATGACATAGAAGTGGTAGCTATAAATGACCTTACAGACAATCATACGCTTGCACATCTTTTGAAATACGACAAGAGGAATGGAAAATTTGACGGAGAAAAAGAAGATACCGATAACCACCTTATCGTAAATGGGAAAAAAATAGCCGCGTTTGCCGAAAAGGATCCCTCCAAATTGCCTTGGCAGCAAATGGAAGTAGATGTGGTACTGGAATGCACCGGCATTTTTCTATCACGTGAAAAGGCGGGGCTGCACCTATCTGCCGGCGCTAAAAGGGTCGTTCTTTCTGCTCCGCCAAAAGATAGCGACATTCCAACCATCGTGCTGGGAGCAAATGAAAAATCCATTAGCCCGGAAGAAAAAATCATTTCTAATGCTTCATGTACGACAAATTGCCTGGTGCCAATGATTTTGGTGTTGGACAGAGCGTTCGAAATTGAGCAATTTTTTATGACTACGATTCATGCCTATACAGCCGATCAGAATTTGCAGGATGGTCCTCACAGAGACTTGCGCAGAGCCAGAGCCGCTGCCCAAAATATTGTGCCTACCTCCACCGGAGCGGCAAAAGCAGTCGTGACGGTAGCGCCCCACCTTAAAGGCAAAATAGAAGCACAGGCAATCAGAGTACCAGTGGCAACCGGCTCTTTGACAGACGTAACCTGCATCATGAAAAAACAGGCGACAGCAGAGGAAATTAATGCCACATTCAAAAAAGCCTCTGAAACTGATTTGCGCGGCATACTGGAATTTTGTTCGGACGAGATTGTATCCAGCGACATTGTGCGAAACCAGCATTCATGCATTTTTGATTCGTTGTTAACCACCGTCAACGGAAATATGGCAAAAATTGTAGGTTGGTACGACAATGAAGCCGGCTATTCCGCAAGATTGGCTGATCTGGCCGCTTTGGTTTAAAAAAAAAGTTGCGACCCTGTTTTTTTAGGTGTCGCAACTTTCCATTTCATACTTTTCAAAGGCGGCTAATTACCTTTGAATTTGAACGTATCCTGAATAAACTTTCCCGTTGCCATCGTCGAAAAGGTAGAAATACGTACCGTCGGCCAAATCAGCGCCGTTCCATTTTCCACCCCAGTCATTTTTATAATTTATTGCCTCAAAAACTTTATTGCCCCAACGGCTAAATACCTGTAAATGATTATTCGGAAAACGATCCAAACCGTCTATTCTGAATGTGTCATTTATATCGTCATTATTGGGTGAAAAACCGTTGTAAATACGCAGCTCTTCGCACGACACCCAAACAACCACCTCCGCAATTTCACAAATGCCGTCTTTACAAATAGCGTATTGTAATCTGTCAGGTGTCAAATCATCACAATAATCGCTGTCGGGATTATATTGCAATGTACCGTCGGGCAGGAAAGAAGCAAAACCGTGTGCCGGCATTTGAACTATAAAAAATGTATCCAACACCCCGCTGCCCCAATTATCGTTTAGTAAAACATTTTGCATCACGATGTTTCCTTTCAAGGTGCGAATCGTATCGGGCGCTGCATTAATTCCAGTCGAATCCTGCTGCAATACCGAAATAAAAATATAGGTAGTATCACATAATCCCGACTCGTTGCACAAGACGAAGCAGGCTCTCTCGGTACCCGGCTCCACGCCTTCGTAAACGATGCAAGTATCATTCACTGCCCAATCGAACATCACCAATTCACCGGACTCTCCCTCGCAGAAATTGGCGAGTGTGAACTGACTACCTTGAATTTCATTCGTCGGAAGGCAAATTGTAACAACTTCGCCGACAAAAACAGTATCGCGCAGCGTTTCGGTTGTCACACACACTACGCTCACCGAAACAGAATCCAGGCAGCCGCTTGCTGACTCTGTAAAGACCAACTGATAATTTCCAGGCTGAGCCACACTTACGGAAATTCCGCGCGGAATAATGGAGGAATTAAATTGTAAAATGGCCGGCGCGCTGGTCAATATCTGGATGATTTCCATCTGACCGTAGTTATTCGCCGGATTGCCGCCAACGATTGAAGCTCCGGACGGATTATGCACCCAATTTCCGGTCGGATCCCAAAGATTCATTGAATCCACAAGTGCATTTACATCCTGAAAATCTCCTGAAAAAATTTGATTATTGACAGTCCAATTCACAACACGATATGGCCCTGCTCCACCTGCGCCGGGCAAATCGAAATAACTCATCGCAAAAATGCTATCGAAGCCGCAAGGCGTCAAAGTACCGCCGTAAGGCTGTCCGTTAATTTCCAAAGTATAATTGGCAGCTATTGCGGAACTAAACCCATCCACGCAAAATTCTACATTCGTTTGTCCGCAGGCATTGCTGACGATCAACTCGTCTTTGCTGATAAAATCGGGACAAGGCTGGCTTATGTTTGTCAAAATCGTCCAGGTAAAGCAATCGCCGCTGCCGAGACAAATTCGATAGCAGGCGGTATCTGTTCCCATCGCCGCGCCCTGTATTTCAATA
>CALMIT010000424.1 GCA_937864255.1 uncultured Saprospiraceae bacterium | reverse complement strand
TCGCTCTACACGCCAAATTATACTTTAAAAACTGCCAAAAAAGCCAATCCCTGGGACGACTTGGTACACGCCTGCGACGTGCTCAATAACCCGCCCTTGGCGCAGTTGGAAGACACTTTGAAAAAAGTATTTGATACCGACCGCGCGCTTTGGTTCATTGCACACGAAATCATCTTCGGCGACGACGACAGTTATGTCAACAAAGGCGGCATGGATTATTATGTGTATTGGGACAAAGAAACCGACCGCGTAGTACCACTGGAATACGACGGCAACAGTGTGATGGGCAATATGACTTCCACCTGGATCCCGTTTTTGAAGGAAAACGACACCAAATTTCCCCTGATGAATCGCCTGTTTAAAGTGCCGGAACTGCGCCAACGCTACCTCGCGCACGTGCGCACCATCATTGAGGAAGATTTGGACGCGGCATATTATGGGCCGCTGATAGATTTTTATCACAACATGATTGACTCGCTCGTGCAGACTGATCCGAAGAAAATTTATACCTACAATGAATTTGTAAACGGCAAAAACACTTTGAAAAACTACCTCGCCAACCGACGCAATTACCTGCTGACAAACGCGGAAGTGAAAAGGGTAGGGCCGACCATTGAAAACGTCGTCCACGTCGTCAACGGCGAGGAACTTGCGGCGCCGAAAGAAAGTGAAAGCGTGAACGTGAGCGCCCGCGCGACGGCGACGCAGGGAGTCCTGAAAATGAATTTGTACTTTGGAAAAGGACTGGACGGCTATTTTGAAAAAACAGAAATGTACGACGACGGCGCACACGCCGACGGCGCTGCGGCCGACGGCATTTTTGGAGGCACGATACCGGCTTTTGAAAAAGGAACTTACGTGCGCTACTACGTGGAAGCCGTAGCCAACGACGGCGTGGGCACGGTGAGCTACATGCCCAAAGGCGCCGAACACGATGTGTATATTTATCAGGTGCAATTGGGAGTTTCTGCGAATACAGATATTGTGATCAACGAGTTGATGGCTTCCAACGAAACGACCATAACCGACCAAGACGGCGATTACGACGACTGGATTGAATTATACAACAAATCGACAGACGCGATTGACATCAGTGGCTGGTTTATCACCGACAATCCCGACAATCTTGACAAATTCGAAATACCTGCGGGGACGGTGGTACCGGCCAACGGCTACCTCATCATTTGGGCGGACGAAGACGACGACCAGGAAGGATTGCACGCCAATTTTAAACTTTCTGCTTCCGGCGAGGTGCTCATCCTTTTGGATCCGAGCGGCAATGTGGTGGACAGGGTGGATTTTGGCGCGCAGGAAACCGACATGGGCTACGCGCGCATACCCAACGGCACGGGCGATTTTGTTATTCAGGCGTCGACATTTAACCGGAGCAACGATCTGTCATCCGGCACGGACGACCTGGCTGCGGAAAACGACATACTGGTATTTCCGAATCCGGCTTCCCGCGCGGTGACCATCGCGACGAACCGGGACGAGGCGCTGAATTGCAATATTTTCAACAGCATCGGGCAGTTGATGGCGCAAAAGGAAATTTTCAGAAGCGAAGAATTCGATCTGAGCGGCTGGCCTGCGGGAGTTTATGTGATTCAAATCGGCAGGACAGTGAAAAAACTGCTGATCAAATAAAATGTCAAACGGCGAGATCGTTCCGGCTTCCTGCCGGGGCGGTCTCATTTTTTTTAAAACTAAAAATCGGGCAGCGGAATCGTGCCGTACAGCTTACCCGCCCGCGTCATTTTGATGAGGTAATTGAGCCGTTTTTGGGCTTCCTCGCGACGACTCGCGCCGGTAATTTCGCATATCCAGCCCATTTTCAGCCGCCGGTAAAGAAAAGGAAAAGCTTGGAAATTTTGCCACACCTGCTCGTCAGCCTGCAACTGCTCCAGCACCCAGCCGGGGATTTCCCAGGGGTCGTCGGGGCTGCCGATTTGGTCTTGTATGGGCGCGATGCCGGCGGGCGTCATCAGCCCGTTTTGCTGCAATTTCCAGACGCGTTGGCGGTTAAGTTCGGAGAGAAAACTTTTCTTGCGGCGCGGCGTGATGCGCTGCACAGCGCTGTCGGCGCAATATTTTTTCACGGTGCCGTCTATCCAGCCGAAGCAAAGGCACTCTTCCACCATATCGTCGTAGGGCAGGGAAGGCTGCCCGCTCGCTTGGAGAAAAGAGGCCAGCCCCACCTCGCTTTTTGACTGATGATTTTCTGTCAGCCAATCCCGCCATTCGCTCCTTTTTGTCGGGTAAAACACCTCGGTTATTTCCATCTTAAACATGATTTTGATTGCCGAATATAACAGATTTGTCGCTGGAAGCGGTAAAATTTTGGCGAGGGATTTTCAGAATTATAGTGGAATCAGGTTTTAATCTTTTTAGATTTGGGGAGTGTTTTTGAAATAGGTAGTACGAGTTTGCGTATTTACTTTTGGAAATATAATAGTTATTTTAGACTAAAAATAGTTGAAAAATATGATCGACTTCTCCAAACATCTTGACGCTAAGCTTCTTGAAAAGAAAATACATCCTGTTGAAATATATGATACGCTTGACAGAGCAAGTGATAAAGGTCCATTGCGACCTGCTCAAGAAGCAATTCTTAATACATGGTATGAATATCATAAAGTAAAAAACGATGTAATAATAAAATTACACACGGGACAAGGGAAGACGTTAATTGGTCTGTTAATACTTCAATCAAGAATAAATGAGGGAAAAGGTCCTGCATTTTATATTTGCCCCAATAAATTCTTGGTGGACCAAACCTGTGAACAAGCAAGACAGTTTGGAATAAAAATATGCAGAATCGACGCTCAAAATGTCATTCCGAATGAATTCTGGGAAGGGAAGTCCATTTTAATTACTCATGTACAAAAAGTGTTTAATGGCAGGTCAATATTTGGACTACGTAATAGATCGATGGAAGTTGATTCTGTTGTGTTAGATGATTCCCATGCTTGTATTGATATGATAAGAGAATCATTCACGATTAGGTTAAACAAGGATATTGGTGCTTATAAGGAGATTTTTGAATTATTTGAATCGGACTTAGAAATACAAGGAGTTGCACAATTAGAAGAAATTCGTAGGAATGAATACGAGACTTTTTTGTCTGTTCCATACTGGTCATGGCATGATAAAATCCACGATGTCACAAAAATTTTAGTTAATCACAAAAATTTGGATGCTATTGGATTTGCTTGGGAAGCAATAAAAGATAGAATTTCAAATTGTCAATGTATCATTTCTGGTCATTCATTAGAAATAGCTCCTTATTTTAACCCTATTGAATTATTTGGCTCATTCCATAAAGCTAGCCATAGAGTTTTAATGTCTGCCACAACCAATAACGATGCCTTTTTCATAAAAGGATTTGGGTTTTCAATTGATACAGTTAAAAATCCGATTGTTTACGAAAAAGAAAAATGGTCGGGAGAGAAAATGATACTGGTACCATACTTTATAGACTATCAACTTGATAGAACTGGAATCGTAAACTTTTTTGCAAAACAGAATCCTAATAGGAAATATGGTATCGTTGCTTTAACACCAAGTAAAAAGGATGCAGAATATTGGGCTTCACTAGGCTCTCAAAAGATTGATAGCTCTAATATTAATTCTGTCATAAAAGATTTGAAAGAAGGAAAGTACGAGAATACAATTGTTATCCCCAATAGATATGACGGTATTGATCTACCAGACGATAGTTGTAGAGTTCTTGTAATGGATTCTAAACCTTTTGCTCAAACTCTTTCTGATATTTACCAAGAGCACTGTAGAACAGAGAGTGAAGTTATTGATATAAAAGTTGCTCAAAAAATTGAACAAGGGTTTGGGAGGGGAGTTCGTGGAGAAAAAGATTATTGTATTATTCTTATTGCAGGCATTGACTTAATTAATACAATTAAAAATAAGAGGTTCCAAAAGTTCTTTTCAAGTCAGACTAAAAAGCAAATTGATATTGGTTTGCAGGTGACTAGTTTTGCAGTAGAGGATGCTAGTACTGGTGATAGTTTTTCTGTGCTCGGTGAAGTAATGAAGCAGTGCCTCAATCGTGATGAGGGTTGGAAAAGATTTTACTCTAATGAGATGAACTCAATGATGGATGAGGTTATTGACAAAAACCTATTGGAAATATTGGCTCTTGAAAAACAAGCGGAAGAATCATATTCTTTTGGAAATTATCCAGAAGCTATAGCTACTTTACGTAAAATAATTAACGATCATCTATTCCCAGAAAATAAGAGCGAAATTGGCTGGTACCTGCAAGAAATAGCTCGTTTTACATATTTACATGATAAAGCAGAATCTAATCGTTTGCAACAAAACGCTCATAAAAACAATAAATATCTTCTTAAACCCAAAAGTGGGGTAGTATTTGAAAAATTGTTGATTCATCAGACGAGAATAGAATTAATTAAGGCTTGGATAAGTGCGTTCGAAAATTTTAATCAACTAATCATTTCAGTTGAAGAAGTATTATCCAATTTGGAGTTTGGAAATAAAGCAGAAAAGTTTGAAAGAGCACTTATGGAGTTAGGTAAGATGTTGGGTTTTGGAAGCGATAGACCTGATAAAACTTTAAATGCCGGTCCAGATAACCTTTGGAATGTCAAGGAAAATGAGTACATTCTGTTTGAGTGTAAAAATGAGGTAAAGGAAACTCGTGCAGAGGTTTCAAAAAGTGAAACAGGTCAAATGAATAATTCGTGTGGTTGGTTTAAATCAAATTATCCCAATGCCCAGGTGTTGAACATCATGATTATACCAACCAACAATTTGGCAAATGGTGCGGTATTTAATGAGGAGGTTAGAATTATGCGTGATTCAGAATTAAAAAAATTAGTGAAAGCAGCAAGAGCGTTTTATAATGATTTTAAAAATTATGAGCTAAAAAGCATTGTAGATACTCAATATAGCCAAGCATTAAAACTTAACAAGTTGGATGTGGGGGAATTTAAAAATCTATACTCAAAAGAAATTTACCGAAGACAACAATAGTCCAGACTGCCGGAATCCAAAACTTATTCTTATCAATCTGCCCCGTCAATCACCCCCCCTTCAACACTTCACCGCACCTTCCTGATTGATGCCGGAGAGGTAGAGGTTGCTTTCGATTTTTGCATTTTTATAAATCCGCTGCATTGCCTCGCCCACCTGCTCGGCTATCAGGCTGTTGGCAGAAAGTGCAAAAATGGAGGGCCCGCTGCCCGATATGCTGCAACCCAGCGCACCCGCCCGTAGTGCCGCCTCTTTTACCGCGTAAAAATGCGGAATGAGCACAGCGCGCTGCGGCTCGATCAGGTGATCCTGCAAAGCGCGGCTGATCAGTTCAAAGTCCGAATTGAACAGCCCGACGATGAAAGCGCCCATGTTGGCGGTTTGCTTGATGGCGTTTTTGAGCGGCACTTCCGGTTTTAAAATTTCGCGGGCGGCTTTGGTCAGCACTTCCACATGCGGGTAAATGACGCTGGCAAAAAGTCCGCGCGGTACGTGCAGGCGGTGCACGTCCACCGGGTCGTGGCTGCGCACCAGTATCATGCCGCCCAGCAATGAGGGCGCTACGTTGTCGGCGTGGTAGCCGCCGCTCGCCAGCGCCTCTCCTTCGAGCGCAAAAGGCAGCAGGTCGCGCTTTTCCAGCGGCCGGCCGAGCAATTCGTTTATCGCCATAGCGCCCGCCACCGCACTCGCCGAGCTGGAGCCCAGCCCGCTGCCGAAGGGCATTTTTTTATGAATTTCCATGTCAATGCCGAGGTCGGCAGAGTCGAGGTGTTCGAGCAGCCGGAGCGCGGCTACGCCGGCGGTATTTTTTTCGGTTTCGAGCGGCAGCTTGCCGCCGGCGCCGGTGATTTTGGTGATGCGCAGTCCTTTCCAGTCGGCTTTCCTGACGATGATTTCGTCGCCCGGCTTGTCAATGGCGAAGCCCAGCGCGTCGAATCCGACGGCTACATTGGCCACCGATGCCGGCGCGAATATTTTGATGCCTGAACTCATGAGTTTTGTTTTACGCGGCAAAAGTAAAATAAGTGGGATAGGGTGGGTAGGTCGTAGGTCGTAGTTTTTAGGAATTTTTAAAAAGGGAGGTGATTTTTAAAAACATTCGGCGTTGCGCATCGGGGCGGAGCATACTTTTCAAAATTGAAATTTTGTACTTTTAGGCGTTTCTAATTTTTCAAAGTTTATTTTCATAAAAACCAAACATCGAGAAAATGGCTGAAGAAAGACCCTGGTTGAAAAATTACCCGAAAGGGGTGCCCGCCAATATTGACCCGGAAGCATACGCGCGACTGGTGGACATGATAGACGAGACGCTTTTGAAATATAAAGACCTGCCCGCGTTTGCCTGCATGGGCAAGTCGCTCACCTTCGGGCAGATAGACAAATATGCCCGCGATTTTGGCGCTTACCTGCACGCGCGCGGACTGGAGCCCGGCGATAAAATCGCATTGATGATGCCAAATTTGCTGCAATATCCCATTGCGCTTTTCGGCGCTTTGCGTGCCGGACTGGTGGTGGTGAATACAAATCCGCTGTACACCCCGCGCGAAATGCGGCACCAGTTTTCGGACTCAGGTGCGAAGGCGATTGTCATTGCCGAAAATTTTGCCGCCAACTTGCAGGAAGTCATCGCCGACACGCAAATCAAAACGATCATCGTGACCAGCATCGGTGAGATGCTTGGCTTTATGAAAGGTGCGGTGGTCAATTTTGTGGTGCGCAACATCAAACGGATGGTGCCGAAATACGAACTGCCCAACACGGTCAACTTTACCGACGCGCTCCGGCAGGGCAGAAAATTTACCATCAAAGCGCATCAAACCGGTCCCGACGACGTCATTTTGCTGCAATACACGGGCGGCACCACGGGCGTGGCGAAAGGCGCCATGCTGACCAACCGCAATCTGGTGGCCAACATGCAGCAGATTCGCTCGATCATGATGCCTTTTTTAAAAGAAAAAGAAGAGGTCTGCCTGTCGCCCCTGCCGATGTACCACATTTTTGCTTTCACGGTCAATTGCCTGGCGCTGATGAGCGTCGGTTCTTTTACCGTTTTGGTGACCAATGCCAAAGACCTGCCCTCGGTAATGAAGGAATTTAAAAACTACAAAATCACCCTGATGACCGGGGTGAACACGCTTTTTAATGCGCTATTGAATCAACCGGCGTTTGCTGGATTGGATTTCAGCGCTTTGAAAATCACGGTGGGCGGCGGTATGGCGGTGCAAAGAGCCGTCGCAGAAAAATGGCACAAAGTGACCGGTTGCCCGCTGATCGAAGGTTTTGGTATGACCGAGTCTTCGCCCGTGGCTTCCTGCAATCCGATAGACGGCAGCGGCAAACTGGGCACTATCGGTATGCCCGCGCCATCCACCGACATGCGCATCGTGGACGAT
>CALMIT010000423.1 GCA_937864255.1 uncultured Saprospiraceae bacterium | reverse complement strand
GCCCCACTGACTCACGTACGCTTTGTCTTCATTGAGCACCAGCACGTAGCGGGGCAGCGCCAGCCCGGTAATCGTACACAGGGCTTGGAAAGATTTTTCGTCCACGATTTCGATTTTATTCGAATTATTGACCACGAGGTAGGCTTTGTCGTCGTACACGGTCATGGATTGTAGCACGTCGCCCGGCGCTCTGCCGTTCACTTTTTTAAAAATGCCGCTTTCGGTGCTTTTATCGGCAGATTTGTAAAAACTTACGGAGGCGTTTGCCCGGTTAAAATTTCCCTGATTGAGTACAAAAACGCCGTTCGTGTATGTGTCCGGGAAATTTGGACCGTCGTCGTCTTTTTTGCATGAACCAAAAAACAACACAAGGGCTGAAAGCGCCAGCAGATAGTTAAAAAGGTTTTTTTTGAAAAACATGATTTGAAAAATTTGGTGGTTAAAAAATACACCACCGGGCGGAGAGGCAGACAGGCAAGAAAAAACGACTTTGGAAAAGGAAAACAGGCAAGCCGGATTTTTCACCCATCCGGCCTTTATTCCCGAAGGCTGTGAGGAACACGACTTGGCAGGTCTTCTGACTCGCCTCATTTTGCCCGCCTTCCCATGCGTTGTGCACAGTGGCCTTTCCGGCAAAATTTTTTGGAAGATCTTTTAGATACCAAACTAATTTTTTCTGGCATCTGAAATCTAAAAATCTGGTATCTCCAAATCTCCCAAAAGAGGCTTACAGCTGCGGGTACAGTCCCCGGATTGCACGGGGTTCCCTTTTCATTCCGCCGTTGCGGAAACCAAATCGTGGCGAAGATAAGACGGCTTTTTTTAAAAAAAGAAGGGATTGGTTTATTTGAAAAAAATTAAAATCGCGTCCTTTGTAAGCAAATTGATTCACCACAAAAAAATATATCCAGCATGTCAGCAAGTACCACATCCACCCGTTTTCGCACCGGCGTATTGCACGGCGACGAAGTCACCGAATTGTTTAATTACGCCAACGAGCAAAATTTCGCCCTGCCCGCCGTCAACGTGATCGGCACCGATTCCGTCAACGCGGTTTTGGAAACGGCAAAGGCGGTGAATTCGCCCGTCATCATTCAGTTTTCTAACGGAGGCGCGGCATTTTTTGCCGGCAAAGGACTTTCCAACGAAGGTCAGAAAGCGGCGATTTTGGGTGGTATTTCCGGCGCGATGCACATTCATACTTTGGCGAAAGCCTATGGCGTCACGGTCATTTTGCACACCGACCACTGCGCCCGCAACCTGCTGCCCTGGATTGACGGGCTGCTGGAAGCCGGCGAAAAATTTTACGAACAGCGCGGCACGCCCCTGTATAGCTCGCACATGATTGACCTTTCGGAGGAACCGCTGGAAGAAAATGTGGAAACCTGCGTGCAGTATTTTAAAAGAATGAATGAACTGGGCATGACCCTCGAAATCGAACTGGGCGTGACCGGCGGCGAGGAAGACGGCGTGGATAATTCGGATGTGGACAGCAGCAAACTTTATACGCAACCCTCGGAAGTGGCTTATGCCTACGAACACATGTCGAAAGTGAGCAATCGCTTCACTTTGGCGGCGGCTTTCGGCAATGTGCACGGCGTGTACAAACCCGGCAATGTAAAATTGCAACCCATCATCCTAAAAAACAGCCAGGATTTTGTAAAGCAAAAATTCGGGTTGGCGGGCGATAATCCTATCAATTTTGTATTCCACGGCGGCTCGGGTAGCAGCCGCGAGGAGATACGTGAAGCCATCAGCTACGGCGCTATCAAGATGAACATTGACACGGATATGCAGTGGGCTTTCACCTGCGGCATCCGCGATTATATGACCAGCAAAAGTGCTTACCTGCAAAGTCAAATCGGCAATCCTGATGGTCCGGATTCACCGAACAAAAAACACTACGATCCGCGCGTGTGGCTGCGCGAAGGCGAAAAAACTTTCGTCGCCCGTCTCAAAGAAGCTTTCGAAGATTTGAATTGCGTGGGCAGGAATGGGTGAGTTTGGAGGTGATGAAGGTTTATGAAGGAGGATGAGGGTTTATGAGGGGTGAGAGTTATTTTAAAAATTCGTCACTCGTCACTCAACTCATTCTACATTCCTTGTTCCATGTTCATTATTGGATATTCAAGGAAGGTCGTAGGTTGTAGATCGTGGTTCGTAGGGGAAGGGGAGGAAATTATTTTAGATTCGTCACTCGCATCACTCGTCATTCGTCACTCGCCCCATTCGTCACTCGCCCCATTCGTCACTCGCCCCATTCGTCACTCCAAAATGCAGCAGCCACTGATTGCCAAATTGGTCGGTGAGATCGCCGAATAGTGCGCCCCAGAAGGTTGTTTCCAGCGGGTGTGTTTTTGTGCCGCCTTGCGCCAGTTTTTCATAACATTCCCTGATTTCGATTTCGCTGTCGCAGTCGAGCATGAGCGAGACGGAGTTGCCCCGCATCAGTCCACGCACGCTTACCATGTCGGTAGCCAGCAAAGTCAAATCGCCGCGCACAAGTGCGGCGTGCAGCACCGCTTTTTTCATTTTTTCCGGCAACTTGTCCGAAAGCGGCGAATCACCCAGGGTTTGCAAGGTAAGTTCGCCGCCCAGACAGTCTTTATAAAACTCCATCGCTTCGCGGCAATTGCCGCCGAAAGTCAGGTAAGCAAGGATTTTCATGCTGCCGTTTTACGCGTTGAGCAAGGTTTCGATGTCAAATTTTTTCATCTTCAAAAACGCCTGCATCACGCGCCCGCTCCGCTCCGGATCACTCATCAACGTGGGCAAAATGGAAGGCACGATTTGCCAGGACAGCCCAAATTTGTCTTTCAACCAGCCGCACTGACTTTCGCTTCCGCCCTCGGTGAGTTTGTGCCAATAGTAGTCAATTTCTTCCTGCGTGTCGCAATCCACCACAAACGAAACGGCTTCGGTAAACTGAAAATGCGGGCCGCCGTTCAGTCCCATAAATTTTTTGCCGTCGAGTTCAAAAGTGACGACCATCGGCGTGTCGGAAAGAATTTTTGAATTTTTGAAAACGGAACAGTAAAATGCTGCCGCTTCCTGCGCCCTGCCGTCAAACCAGAGGCAGGGGTAGATTGGATTTGCCATTACAATTCATTTTTTAGATTGAAAAATCAGGCTTCGCACAATTCTTTCAACTTCGCCAACGCCTTTGGCCAGGTTTCTTCAAAATAAGATTTGTAAGCCTCGTTGGAGTCCATCGCGACTGTGAGCAGCGTGCCGCCGTTATTTTCGGCGAAAGCATAATTTTCCAACGCGCCCGCCCAGGCTTCGATCTCTGGCCCGGTGGTGATTTCTTCGCCGTTTTGTACCATCCCGAGGTGTTCGATGGAGACGAATTTTGAAGGAATATTTTCGCGGATGCGACTCACCATGCCGCCTTCGGCGCCGTCTTCGCCCGTGCCGATGAACAATATTTTGGAGCCTTTTTCCCACGAACCTCTGTAAAATGAACTCGGATTAAAAAGCGCCGTCCACGCTCTGTAAGTTTCGTCCGCCAGCATGGTATCATACACTTTTTTCACGTCGGCAGCGATGTTCGTTTCAAATTTGAGCAGTTGGATTTGACCGTGATTTTCGGCGTATTTTTTAAAATTATCCATGATTGCCTGCCAGCCCGCGCGTTGCATTTCGATTGGATTTGTGCCTTCCGGTTCGAAGGTTTCGATCACGGTCGTCACGTCGCCTTCGGAAATAAATTCCACGCTTACTTTGCGGTCGTCGTCGAGGGTGTATTCGATCAATTTTCCGTTCTCCACATTTGTGTAAACGCCCGAAAAATCGAAACCCATGCTGCCGTCTTTAGCTTCCATGCGCGATAAAAATCTGCCGCCGGTGCGAAGGTCATTTTCGGAATAAGGCGTTTGCCATTCTTCGGTGGCGCTGCACCATTTAATAATGTGAAAAGGATTCGTCCAAAACTCCCAAACTTTTTCTGCCGGAGCCTGAATGCTCGCTTTCACGGTGATGGTTGAATTTTCTGTCGCAGTCATTGTATGATTTTTTAAAGGTTGAAAAATTTGATTTTGATGATGCAAACATACGCCCGCGTTTTAAAAACGCGGCTGTGCAAAAACGACAAAGGAGCGGCGATTTGCGACAACATATTTTTTATTTTTACCGCATGAAAAATGTCGCCATCCTCGTGCCCGAAAGTTCGGTGCTGCAAGCCATCGCCGATCCGCAATACTGTTTCAGCGCTGTCAACCAGTTTTTGGCGGTGTCGGGCAGAAAGCCTTTATTTAATGTGCAACTCGTGGGTTTGAAAAAAGAAATCAAACTCAACGAAGGCAAATATTCCGTGCATCCCGATCGCCTGATCAGCGAAACGGGGCAGACGGATTTGGTGTTCATTCCGGCGCTTTTCGGCGATATGCAAAATGCCGTGGCTGCCAACCAAAAACTCGTGCCCTGGATTGTGCGGCAATGCGAGGGCGGCGCGGAGGTGGCTTCGCTGTGTGTCGGCGCATTTTTGCTGGCTTCCACGGGTTTGCTGGAGGGTAAAAAATGTTCCACCCACTGGGGCTTCACCAATGAATTTCGGGAAATGTTTCCCGGCGTGGATGTGCAGGACGGCAGTATCGTGACCGAAGAAAACCGCATTTATTCGAGCGGCGGCGCCAATTCTTACTGGAATCTGCGGTGGCATTTGGTAGAAAAATACACCGACCGCGAGACGGCGAGCCTGGGTTCAAAATATTTTGCGATAGATATAGACCGCCACAGCCAGTCGGCTTTCGCGATGTTTAAAGGACAAAAGGAGCATAAAGATGAGGCGGTGAAAACAGCGCAGGAATACATCGAAAGCCACATCGAAGAAAAAATGACGGTGGAAGAACTGGCGGACAGGGTGGCGGTGGGCCGGCGCAGTTTTGAGCGGCGATTCAAACAGGCGACCGGCAATTCGGTGCTGGAATACATGCAAAGGGTAAAAATAGAAGCCGCCAAACGCAGTTTTGAAACCAGCCGTAAAAATATCAACGAGGTGATGTACGACGTCGGCTACACCGACACAAAAACATTCAGAACTACTTTTAAAAAAATCACCGGACTCACGCCTCTGGAATACCGCAACAAGTATAATAAAATGGGCTGGGAAGGGTAGGGTAGGATGTTTTGATAAACCTGGAGGGTTTTCAAGATCGAAAGAGCTATTCCTATTGAATTTTCAACGCGCGATATTTTGGAAACATCTTTACAAAATTATTTTGAAGATTAAAGTCAGCACAAAGTTCTTTTTCATATTTATCAATAGAATCTTCAAATTTTTTTTGAAGCTCAATTATTGAGATTTTGTAATTTTCTTTATCAACTTTATGAATAAATGTAGCGCTGCGATTCAAAATAAATTTGTAAATATTTCCATTTCTGTCCTCTGAATAAAGTCCAAAGGAATGCAATAAAGAATTTCTTAGTTGATAAATGATTTTCGCTTCATCTTCATTTTTATTCACCAAATAAATTTTAACATAGTTTTTAAATCGTTTACCTACTTCGCCATTTTGGGTGGTATCATTTCCATGATAAAATTTGGCTAATAAATCAATCCCGGCCATTATCGCCATGACTCCGGGAAATAAAGCTTCATAAGTAATTTTAGAATTGTCATTAGGATTTATTCCAAAGCACGTTTTAATGTCTCTTCTTAATAAAAATAAAATCGAATAAATTTTTTCGGTATCGTCTAAATCTTCAGGCTTCCGAAAGAAAAACTGAATATTTTGGTCAAGATCATTAGTTGAATCCATAGTAAAATAGTTTTTACAAAAATAAGAGCCTCAATTCACTTCTTCATCATTGAAGCGACAACACCTCCGGCCAGTGCCGCTATGATGAAAGTCAGCGAGAGCCATTCGGGCAGATTGATGTGGTGTGCGAAGATCATTTTCAGTCCTACAAAGGCGAGGATGGCGACGAGGCTGTATTTGATGTATTGAAATTTGTCGAGTACCGAAGCCAGCACAAAATAAAGCGAACGCAGCCCGAGTATCGCAAAAATATTGGAAGTAAAAACCAAAAACGGGTCGGTGGTTATGGCAAAAATGGCGGGGATGGAGTCGAAGGCAAACATCACGTCGGTGGTTTCCACCACCAGCAGCGCCACGAAAAGCGGCGTGGCGACCGTCTTGCCCATTTTTTTGATAAAAAACTTGTCCTCGTGAAAACTCCTGATGACCGGAAAAAACTTTTTAAAATAACGGACGATCGGGTTGTTGTCGGGTTCGACATTTTCGTGGTCGCCGGTCAGCATTTTATAAGCCGTGTACAATAAAATCGCCCCGAACACATAAGCCATCCAGGCAAATTGGTGAATCAGCACCGCGCCTGCCCAGATCATGATGCCTCTGAATACCAGCGCGCCCAAAATGCCCCAGAAAAGCACGCGGTGCTGGTATTGTTTCGGTATTTTGAAGTAGTTGAAAATGACAGCGATGACAAAAATATTGTCCATACTCAGCGACTGCTCCACGAGGTAGCCGGTCAGGTAATTGAGAAAGGCCGATTTGCCGCTTTGCGGATCGCCCACCGTGTCGCCCAGCCCGAGCCAGTGATTTTCATAACCGAAATAAACGAAGCCGCTAAACAGCAGAGAAAGCGAAACCCACAAAGTCGTCCAGCCCAGTGCCTCGCGGGTTGTGATAGCGTGGGGCGATTTGTTAAAGACGCCCAAATCCAAAGCGAGCATCAGCACTACAAAAAGAAGAAAGCCGGACCAGATTATCATGAATAGTTTTTATCGTAGGTTACCGCAAGGCGGCGGAATTATTTTTTTGAAAACAAATTTTCGACAATGATGACCTAAAGAACCGCGGCGGGTCACTAATGGTTTTTAAAACTTTGACCAGTGCCCGTATTCTGTCGGCAAAGGTAAAAATTTGGAAGATCAGGGAAATATTTTCTTTAGCTGCAAAACTTTGTCTCAACTTTGCGCGGCGACAAACCTGTTTTATATGAATCAGCTCATTCACGAAACCAGCCCGTACCTGCTCCAGCACGCCCACAATCCCGTCGAGTGGCACGCCTGGAAACCGGAAGTTTTTGAAAAAGCAAAACTTGAAAACAAACCGGTGCTGGTGAGTATCGGCTATTCGACCTGCCATTGGTGCCACGTCATGGAACGCGAGTCATTTGAAGACCCCGATGTAGCGGCGTTTATGAACGAGCACTTTATTAATATTAAGGTGGATCGCGAAGAACGTCCCGATGTGGATCAGATATATATGGAAGTGTGTCAGGTCATCCAGCAAAGCGGAGGCTGGCCGCTCAATGCTTTCCTGATGCCCGATGGGCGGCCTTTTTACGCCGGTACGTATTACCCGCCGCGGCAGGGTTATGGCAAACCTTCCTGGATGCAGTTGCTGCACCATTTATACCACAGTTGGAAAG
>CALMIT010000422.1 GCA_937864255.1 uncultured Saprospiraceae bacterium | reverse complement strand
CCCCATTTTTTGTGTCTGCGAACAGCCGCCGCGCGGGACACGCTCCCGCCGGTACTTTCTTTCGAAGATTTTCAAAAGCAGGTGCGCAATTATCACCCGCTCGCCCGCCGGACAGCCCTGCTGACAGATGAAGCTAAGGCAGCATTACTGGCCGCCAGCGGCAATTTTGATCCAAAAATTGTCGGGACGACAGAAAGAAAATCATTTGACGGAAAAAACTATTACACGCTCGCCTCCGGCGGTTTAAAATTTCCTGCCTGGTACGGCGCCGAATTTAAAGCCACGTACGACTACGCCTCCGGCGTCTTTCTGAATCCCGAAAATAAATTACCTGCCGGAGGACAGGCTGTTCTGGGATTTACCATTCCGTTGTTGCAGGGTTTGATGATAGACGAGCGCCGCGCCTCTCTTTTTCAGGCGCGCATTCTGCGCAATGCCAACGAGGCCGAGCAACGAGCGTTGCTGAATGATTTGCTTTTCGAGTCCGCAAAAGCATACTGGGAGTGGGCGCTGGCTGCTGCCAATCGGAAAATTCTGGCGGATGCAACGGATGTGGCGCAAAAACGCTTTGAGGTGGTGCGGGAAACTTACCTGCAAGGCGATGCGCCGGCAATTGACACGCTCGAAGCATTGATACAATTGCAAAACCGGCAAATGGAACAAAACGACGCGGAACTGATTTTTAGGAATGCAACTTACAAGGTGAATAGTTTTTTGTGGAATACGGAAAGTACAGAAGTGCTTGACTCTTTTTATGCGCTGCCGGATTCTGTCACCGACGTCCCGACTCTTTTCGAAAATATGAGCGGCTCTGTCCAACAACTGGCACTTTCACACCCCACGGTTCAAAATTATCAGTTCCAATTAGCAGCGCTGGAAGTGGAGCGCCGGCTCAAAAAAGAAAAACTAAAACCGCAACTTGATTTTTCATACAATTTCCTCGCAGATGGTTTTGATTTTTCGCGCGCCGGCGCGTCCGGCAACGATTTTATCAACAACATCATTTTGCAAAATTATAAGTGGGGGCTGGAGGTAGGATTTCCGATTTTTCTGAGAAAAGATCGCGCCGGCTTACAACTCACCAAGCTGAAAATAATGGCTACGGACTTCGAACTGTCCAACAAGCGGCAGGAAATAGACCTTAAAATTTTTCAATACCAAAACGAACTTCAAAACCTGCGCCGCCAATTACAAACCGCAAACGAAATCACAGGCAACTATGCCCGGCTGCTGGACGCCGAAACCGAAAAATTTGCCATTGGCGAAAGTTCGCTTTTTCTC
>CALMIT010000421.1 GCA_937864255.1 uncultured Saprospiraceae bacterium | reverse complement strand
AGGTGGCGCCGTCACGGGCGACGGTGCTCATTGAGGGGACGCTGAAGGGTACCGCCACTAATTTTGACGGTGAATTTGAATTGGAAAACGTGCCTGAAGGCAGTCAGATTTTGACCATTTCATACACCGGTTATCAGTCGCAAACCGTGTCCGTACAAGTACCCAAATCCGGTACGCTATCCCAGGATTTTCCTTTAAAAGTGGACGCGCAGATATTGGACGAAATCGTAGTCGTCGGCTACGGCGTACAGCGAAAAAGAGACCTGTCGGGAAGTATCTCCAAAGTTGACGGACAAAAATTGCAGGCGACGATTACGCCGAGTTTTGAGAGCGCCTTACAGGGACAAGCTGCGGGTGTCAGCGTGATACAAGGCAGTGGTCTGGCGGGCGCAAGTTCGGTTATCCGCATTCGCGGTATTTCTTCAATTTCGGCTTCTGCCGAACCATTGTATGTGGTGGACGGTATTCCGATTGACGTCAATTATTTTTTGGCGGAAGCCAACTGGCAAAACGGCGCTTTCAATAATAATCCGCTCGCGTCGCTCAATCCGGCAGATATTGAATCTATTGAAATTTTGAAAGACGCTTCTGCGGCGGGCATTTACGGTTCGCGAGGCACCAACGGAGTGATATTGATTACCACAAAACGCGGAAAAAGCAAACGCCTGAGTATTGATTTTTCGACCAGGGTGGCAACTTCCGACCCGGTTGCGAAGCCCGATTTGCTCAACTCGCAGGAGTGGCTGGCCTTGCGCCAGGAAGCCTGGGAACTGGATGGCAACACCGGAACAGTCTGGATTCCGAATTATTCAAGCGTGTCAGACTCGGAAGAGACCAAAAGACAGGCTTTTGAAGAGGCGTCGAAAGTAAATACGGATTGGTGGGATTTGCTCACACAGACAGGTGTCAAATCGGAGGTAAATCTCGGGGCAAGTTTTGGGACGGATTTTATCAAAACGTACCTCGGATATACTTATGGCAATAGTGACTCTTACATCATCGGCAACAATTTGAAAAAACATAATATCCGGGCAAACCTGGATTTTGATCTGGGTAAAAAATTGCTTTTAAAACTTTCCGGATCCTACAATTATGGTTTGAACGAGAGAGTGAGAGTAGCTTACACGGGCGGCTTGGGCGACGCGATGTCCACTGCGCTGCCCATTTACAAAGTTTATAACGACGATGGTACTTACTGGCGCGGGTATAATTCCACATCTGCGGCCAATCCCGTTTTTTCCAATGACAATTTTGAGGGTTTTACACTGGATCAGAGATCAATTAACACCGCACAACTTGTTTATACGCCGATAAAAAAACTAAATATTGTGCTCAACGGCGGCTATGACTGGTTTGTGCAGGACAACGATCAGTATGAAAACTTCGATAATACGAATCAACTTATCCAGCGGGCGGAGCGCGATTCCAGAACGGTAAAAAATTACACGGCCAGCGCTTTTGGCGAATATTCGATTTTGGAAAGCAGCGCGAATAAATTAAAACTCATGGCGGGTTCAGAGATACAAAGAAAATTGACTTCGGGTTTTAATAATCTTGTTTATCGCGGGGTAGAAAGTACACAATTCAGGGGCAAGGGCAATTTTTCAGACGAAATGCGGGACAATACGAATTACACAATATTGCAGAATGACCGCGAAAGTTTTATCTCCTTCTTTTCCCGTGTGAATTATGCCTTGCATGACAAATATGTTTTTCAGGTAACTGCCCGTTCCGACGGTTCATCCAAGTTTGGCTCCAATAACCGTTTTGGTTTTTTCCCGGCCGTTTCGGCAGGTTGGATTGTCTCGGAGGAAGATTTCTTTAGAAACAGCGTAGTCAATTATTTAAAAATCAAATCATCATTCGGTATTTTGGGAAATGCCGGTTTGCCTTCTAACCAGTGGGTAGGAACCATTCAAACCGATGGTCAATACAATGGTCAGAAAA
Source organism: uncultured Saprospiraceae bacterium (assembly GCA_937864255.1). Taxonomy (GTDB): domain Bacteria; phylum Bacteroidota; class Bacteroidia; order Chitinophagales; family Saprospiraceae; genus JAGQWW01. Next base: position 2,572 of record CALMIT010000421.1, on the reverse strand, counting down.
TCCGCTATGTATCCAAAATTCCAAACCCGGATTTGAAATGGGAAACCACAAAAACCTTTGATTTGGGTTTTGAATCGGGTTGGTTCAATGATCGCATTACTTTGGAAATGACTTATTATTATAAAAACACGGAAGATGCACTTTTACAATTGACTGTACCCGGGTATTATGGCTTCGGGCAGCGTTTTTGGGATAATGTTGCTCAAATTGTCAATGAAGGTGTGGAAGGCAGCATCACTGCTTATCCCGTGAGAGGTAAAAGTTTTAGTTGGAGAACGACCTTGAACGCCGGTTACAATTACAACGAAATTGTTTCAATCGGCAATTATACCGAGGACGCAGTGAGCGGCGGTACCAACGATACGCGGGTAGTGGAAGGACACCCGGTCGGTACTAATTTCCTCATCCCTTTTTATGGCGTTGACCCCGAAAACGGCAAACCGCTTTATCTCGACATCAACGGAAACCCGACTTATGAATATAACGAAACCCGCGACCGCCGGGCTGTTGGAGATGTGTTGCCTGATTTTTCAGGTGGGTGGGATAATGCGATTCAGGTCGGGCCGGTGGGGCTGAATTTCCTTTTGACTTTCGCCTCCGGTTTTGATGTGTATGATTCATCCAGTAAAAGGCAAATGTCATTTTTATCTGACTGGAATGTGTGGAGTCGAATTGGCAAAAGATGGAAAGAGCCGGGCGACGTAGTTGATTATCCGAAGGTCACGCTCAATCCTGCCGAACACGGCAACGACAAAGAATGGTTTAACACAGATACATGGTTGCTCGACGGCTCTTTTATCCGGCTGCGCAATATTGCGCTGAGCTATAATTTTCCACAAACCTGGATGCGTCGTATCGGCGCTCAATCCGGCTTCATTTCAGTGGGCGGTACTAATTTGATGACGTTTACAAAATATCCCGGACTGGACCCTGAAGTTGCGCGCGATTTTGACGATGTAAATGACCGAAATCTGAGTTCAAATATTACTTATCTGACGCCGCCACAGGAAAAATCCTACATGGTATCTTTAAACCTGAAATTCTAATTTCAAAAAGTCGAAAAATGAAAATCAAAAATTATATACCGCTTCTTTTTTTGCTTCTTTTCACGAGCTGCGAGTCTTTTTTGGAAAACGAGTTGCCGAGCAATGAAATCAGGTTTGAAGAAGGATTGAACTCGGAAACGGGCTTGCAGGAATTGCTGAATTCTACTTATGACGTATTTGCAAATTTCTCCGGAGGCGACCGTCAAAAACTCGCCGAATTACTCGGAGAGGACGCGCTCATAGAAGGCAACGCCGGTTTCCTGGTGCAGGTTTACAATCGGGCGACTGACTTTTTCAACAGCGACGTGGGCGGCTTTTATAATAATCCGTATTTCGCAATTACGCGCGCCAACACGCTGCTCGAAAGCCTTCCGAATGTAGAAATGTCCGAATCCACAAGAGCGCGCATGGAAGGAGAAGCAAAGACTATTCGCGCGATTTGTCATTTTCAATTGGCGCAATTATTCTCACAACCATACGGTTTTACGGCGGATAATTCACATCTGGGTATTGTTTTGCGGACGCAATCGGCGCCGCAGCCGCAGCCGCGCAACACGGTCAAAGAAGTGTACGATCAGATCATCGCCGACCTGAAAGATGCAGAAAATCTTTTGCCGGAGAGCAATGGAATTTACCTGAATCGCTACGCTGCCAAAGCTTATTTGTCAAAAGTATATCTCAATCAGGGCGATTATAACAACGCAGTGAGCTATGCCGAAGAAGTCATTAACAGCGGCAAATTTCAGTTTTCAAACGACCTGAACAATCGTTATCAGGCTGACGCGGTTTCCACGGAGGCTATTTTTACCACCATCAGCACAGGACAGGAAGATAACAGGGGCAAGAGTCTGAGAGATCTTTTTTCTTCTGCCACGCAGATTCCGACCATTAAAGCCAGTTTTGAATACGCGGATTTATTAGCCTCAAATCCCGATGATCAGCGCAATCAGTGGATTGCGGAAGCCAACGGCGTCAAGGTTTTTACAAAATACAACCTGCCTTATTTTAATGTTTCACAGATCACGCTGAGCGAAATGTACCTCATCGTAGCCGAGTGTAACGGACTGTTGAGCCGCGATTTGAAAAAAGCCGTCGGCTACATCAACGCCATCAAAACAAGAGCGGGCGTTCAGGAAATGAGCGAAGACGCCAACGCCGTCACGGTTGTCACCGAGGCGAGACTTGAAAAAAGAAAAGAATTCGGAGGAGAGGGCATCAGCCTTTTTGACCTCAAAAGACGCGGCGCACGGGGAGAAAATGTGACCATTCGCGATGCTGCCTGGAATTACCCCGGCATGGCTTTGCAATTTCCCGCTGCCGAAATTGCCATTAAAGGTTTTGAACTGAATGAAGAGGGCGGATGCCAGTAATTTTTCAAAGCAATATTTTTTAATTTCAGAAAAAACAGACCATGTATAAAATTACTTTGATAGCAATGTTTTTCTCGGTAGCTGCTTTTATTTCCTGCCAAAAAGAAACCTATCAGGTAGATGCGGAAATAAAAGATCATACTGCCAACCTGGCGC